>CADBAP010000042.1 GCA_902792685.1 uncultured Prevotellaceae bacterium | reverse complement strand
AGATTTTTCAACAACGAATCGGGAACACCCGCATAGAAGTCTATATCATTGGCCTTCAGCGTATCGTAAAAAAATGATGGTCTGATCATATCATTAGTCGTTTGGGAAATTGGTCGTTTGGTCGTTTGGGACTCCCTCCCTTTGGGAGGGGGTAGGGGTGGGCTTTTTATTTCGTTCCTGGTATCAATTCCAAAATTTCCTTGATGGGCATGCAAATCGGATTGGCTTCCAGAGAGCGTTCGTTTTCAAGAATCGTCTCGGCACATTTCTGCATGGCGGGATAAGCAGCACGCAGCATGTGGTTGGCATAGATGACAATGTTGACGCCCCAGCTGTGCAGTTCGTCCTCTGTAATCTGGTTGTAGGTGGTAGGAACCACAACGATGGGCACTGACGGATGACGCTCACGGAAACGCAGACAGAACTCCTTGATATCGTTGCCCGTCTTCTCCTTACTGTGGATCATGATACCATCGGCACCGGCTTCCACATAGGCGAAGGTACGCTCCAGCGCATCTTCCACACTCTTGCCGGCAATCAGACTCTCGCAGCGGGCAATGATCATGAAGTCCTTAGTGACCTGTGCTTCCTTGCCTACCTTAATCTTATGACAGAAACCCTCAATGGTGTCCTGCGTCTGAATGGCATCTGTACCGAAAAGAGAATTCTTCTTCAGTCCGATCTTGTCCTCGATAATAATCGCCGAGATACCATTACGCTCCAGCGTGCGCACCGTAAACTGGAAATGTTCGGGTTTGCCGCCCGTATCTCCATCATAGATAATCGGTTTGGTCGTACATTCCAGGATGTTCGTCAGATCCTGCAGACGTGTTGTCAGGTCCACTGCCTCAATGTCCGGCTTTCCCTTAGAAGTGGAATCTGTCAATGAACTCGACCACATACCATCAAACGTGTTGGTCTTCAAACCCTTCTGCACCTCCGCATTCTCAATAATCAGTCCACTCAAACCATCGTGAGCTTCCATGATGCGGACGATAGGCTTGGCAGCGATGAGGCGGCGCAATGATTTCAAACGGATGTCGGGTGTCGTACCAATGGCCTTGATCTCCTTGTCCAAGGATGAAGAGTTGATACCTTGGGTATAAGGAATCTCAATCACCTCACCGCCCAGTTCCTTCATCACGTCAAACACCTCCTTGCGGAGTTCCTGTTCGGTGCCTTCCTTCCAGTCGTCACCGTGAATGATGTAATCGGGCTTGTACTTACGCAGGTTGGCTACATAGCTCCATTCTTCCTGCGGAACAACGCAGCTGACGCCTTGAATATGTTCTACCACATTCTTACGCTGCTCGTATGTCATATACGGCAGACGGCGGTGCATGGCGATGGCTTTGTCGGTGAACAGTCCCACCATCACATCACCATACTTAGCACCTTCGGTAATGATATTAATCAATCCCGGATGCATGATATCACCAATCATGCCCAAATAAACTGTTTTACTCATATCGTATATCTTTTATTCTGCTAAACAATGACGAGTGAATGAATCTCGTATAACTTTGCAAAGGTACGATTAATTCCCAAATATACCAAGCTAATAGGTGTTTTTCGACTTTTTATTATTAAATAAGGTAAAAAAATTGTTGATATTGTAATAAATTACTACCTTTGCGCATCTTATGAGTATATTCACTAAACCTAATTTTAACATAACAATGAAAAAATTCCTATTAGTAGCGATGCTGTTCGTAGCAGGTTTGAGTATGGCACAAGAGATGCCGAAGATACCTGTAGATCCAGCAGTACGCATCGGTAAGTTGGACAATGGTCTTACTTACTACATCCGCCACAACAACTGGCCGGAAAACAAAGCAAACTTCTACATTGCCCAGCGTGTAGGTTCTATCCAGGAGAATGACGACCAGCGCGGTCTTGCTCACTTCCTGGAGCACATGGCCTTCAATGGTTCTGAACATTTCCCCGACAGTACCCTGTTGGAGTTCACCCGTTCGCTGGGTGTGGAGTTCGGTAGCAACCTGAATGCTTACACCAGCATCGACCAGACTGTTTATCGCATCTGCGACGTGCCCACCAAGCGCGGTCAGGCTGCCCTCGACTCTTGTGTACTCATCCTGAAAGACTGGTCAAACGGTCTGACACTCGACGACAAGGAGATCGACAAGGAGCGTGGTGTCATCCATCAGGAGTGGCAGTTGGGTGAAGGTCCTGGCATGCGCATGATTCAGAGAGCCTTGCCGAAACTCTATCCGATGTCAAAGTATGGCGAGCGCCTGCCTATCGGTTTGATGGAGATTGTTGACAACTTCCCGCCACAGGTTTTGCGTGATTACTACAAGAAGTGGTATCGTCCTGACAACCAGGCTATCATCATCGTTGGTGACGTAGATGTTGACCACATGGAAGCCCTCATCAAGGATCTGTGGAAGGGTGTCATCGTTCCTGCTGATGCCGCCAAGGTTGTTGACGAACTGGTTCCCGACAACGACGAAGCCATCTATATTGTAGAGAAAGACAAGGAGCAGCAGTATTCTGGTATTGACATCGCGATGAAGCACGATGCCACCGATCCTTCCGAGAAGGTTTCTATCGAATACCTCATGGAAGACTATGTGAAGGACATGATTGCGATGATGCTCAACCAGCGTCTGCAGGAAATGACACAGAAGGCTGACTGTCCGTTTACAATGGCTTATGGCTATGACGGCAACTACCTGATCTCAAAGACAAAGGATGCTTTCCAGTTGAGTGCTTACGCCAAGGAAGGTAAGGATTTGGAAACGCTCGCAGCCATCTACCGTGAGGCTTTGCGTGTGAAAAAGTTCGGTTTCACCGCTTCTGAGTTCCAGCGCTCCAAGGAGGAATACCTGAGCCAGTTGGAGAAGCGTTATACCAACCGCGACAAGATCAAGAACGCGGAGTTTGGTGACGCTTATCGCGACAACTACCTGGAGAACGAGCCGATTCCTTCTATCGAGGATGAATATCAGATCAAGACCCAGCTCGTCAATTCGCCGATGATCAATGTTGACATCATCAACATGATTGCCAAGGAAATGATTAGCGACAACGACAAGAACTTCGTTACCTTGCTGATGCTGCAGGAGAAAGACGGTAAGACTTATCCTACGGAGGCTGAACTGGCTGAAACCATCGCCAAGGTACGCGCTGAGGAGCTGACGGCTTATGTAGATAATGTGAAGAACGAGCCGCTGATTGCTCCTGAGAAGATGCCGAAGGCAGGTAAGATCAAGAAGGAAACAGAAAACAAACAGTTTGGATACAAGGAGCTGACACTCTCTAACGGTGCCCGCGTTATCCTGAAGAAAACCGACTATAAGACCGACGAGATTCAGTTCCAGGCATTGGCCAAAGGTGGACAGAGCCTGTATGGTGAAGCCGACTTCATCAACCTGAAGCTCTTCAACCAGGCAATGGCATCCAGCGGACTGGGCAACTTCAGCAATACCGAACTGCAGAAGGCCATGTACGGCAAGCAGGCAAGTGCCAACATCGCACTGGGCAACAGCTACAACGTGATTTCTGGTACATCTGTACCGAAGGATATTGAGACCCTGATGCAGCTCATCTACCTGAACTTCACCAATAAGACGAAGGACGAAGACGCTTATAAGTCTATGATTGCACAGCAGGAGATGATGCTGAAGAACAAAGACCTCAGTCCGGAAAGTTCATTCGTGGATTCGCTCACCGTTACCATTTCCAACCACGAGCTGCGTAGCAAACCGCTGTGCGTGGAAGACCTGGCTGTAGCCAACTACGACCGCATGATGCAGATCCAGAAGGAGGCATTCGCCAACGCAGCAGACTTCGTCTTCTACTTCGTAGGTAACTTCGACGAGGCTACCATCCGTCCGCTCATCGAGCAGTACATCGCTTCGCTGCCGGGTAAGAAGGCTGCCTCTAACTGGAAGGAAACGCCAGACTATGCAAAGGGTATCGTGCTGAACCACTACCAGCGTGAGATGACCTCACCCAAGGCAATGGCATTCTTCTTCTGGCATAAGGACGCTCCTTACACGCTGGAGAACAAGATTCTTGCCGACGCTGCAGGACAGGTGCTCTCAATGGTTTACCTGAAGGATATCCGCGAGGATGCCAGCGCTGCCTACTCGGTATTTGCCAATGGTAACCTCAGACGTACCGGTGACAGAGTACAGGTATTGATGCAGGCAATTTGTCCGATGGATCCTGAAAAGGCACAGCTCGCTCTCGACCTGATGGCAAAAGGCATGAACGACAACACCATCAAGGTTGACGAGGATAAGGTCATGAAGGTGAAGGAGAATATGCTGAAGAATGCTGACGAGGAAGCCAAGGACAACGGCCACTGGATGGATGTGATTGACGAATTTGTATGGACAGGTGTTGACTTCCACACTGAGTACAAGAACATCGTCAACAGTCTGACACCAGAGAAGATTGCCAACTTCTTGAAGGAACTCGTTGGTTCAGGCAACCGCGTAGAAGTGGTGATGACACCAAAGAAGTAATCAATTCCCTTCTATATAATAAGGTGTAGTCCTCGCGGACTGCACCTTTTTTTTACCCTTTTCCCTTTTTCCCTTTTAAAGGTATCAACGGTTAACATTTACAACACCTGTTGTGCTATTATCAACAACATTTTACAACACTTTGCAGGGGTCTGACGAACCCCCTAAGTTAGGGGGCAGGGGCTCTGAACGAGCAGAAACGAAAAACCTCCCCTAAAAAGGGGAGGCTTTATCCCCCTCCTTTCAAGGAGGGGCTGGGGTGGATCTCCTACGCTGGGAGTTACCAGCTGCATGGTGTAAGAAAGGAGGATGTGTCAAAATAGACACATCCTCCTTTTTTTGTTTAAACTCTTTATTGTTTAGCCCACCTGACTGCCGGGTTTCACGTCTTTCGTTGTGGTGACGACGCTGAGGGATTCGTCGAAGTCAACGGCTGAGAGGATCATACCCTGACTCTCGATGCCCATCATCTTGCGAGGCGCGAAGTTGGCCACGAAGAGGATGCGCTTGCCGATGAGTTCTTCGGGATGCTCGTAGAAGGCAGCGATACCAGAACAGATGGTACGATCGGTACCAGTGCCGTCATCGATGGTAAACTGCAAGAGTTTCTTCGACTTCTTCACCTTCTCGCAGTTCTTTACGAGTCCTACGCGGATGTCCAACTTCTCGAAGTCCTCGAAGCTGACGGTGTCCTTAACAGGTGCCACCTGAGCGGTTGCTGCCTCGTTAGCCTTCTTGGTATCTTCGAGTTTCTTCAACTGGATATCGATGAGGTCGTCGTCAATCTTCTCGAACAGCAGTTCCGGCTCTGCCAGCTGGTGACCTGTCTTCAGAATATCGGTGCTGCCCAACTGGTTCCAGTCGAACTCTTCGATATTGATCATTTTGCGCAGTTTCTCTGAACTGAACGGCAGGAACGGTTCGAAGGCAATGGCGAGGTTGGCCACCAACTGCAGGGAGATATAAAGGATGGTCTCCACACGCTTGGGGTCTTCCTTCCACACTTTCCAAGGCTCACATTCGGTAATATAGCGGTTGCCGATACGTGCGAGGTTCATTGCCTCTTTCTGGGCATCGCGGAACTTGAAGTTATCGAGGAGGTCTTCCACACGCTGTTTCACATCCTTGAACTCGTCGAGTGCCTGACGGTCAACATCCAAGAGTTCACCACAGGCAGGAACGACGCCGCCCCAGTATTTCTTGGTCAACTGGAGAGCACGGTTGACGAAGTTGCCATAGATAGCCACCAACTCGGAGTTGTTGCGCTCCTGAAAGTCTTTCCAAGTGAAGTTGTTGTCTTTGGTCTCTGGCGCATTGGCGGTGAGCACATAGCGCAGCACATCCTGCTTGCCAGGCATATCCACGAGATACTCGTGCAACCAGACGGCCCAATTGCGTGAGGTACTGATTTTGTCGTCTTCCAGATTCAGGAACTCATTTGACGGCACGTTGTCGGGCATGATAAACTGGTCGTTTGGGTGACTGGTCGTTTGGTCGTTTGGGGTGGCTTCATTCCAAGCTTTCATCATCACAGGGAAGATGATGCAATGGAACACGATGTTGTCCTTGCCGATGAAATGTACCAGTCGTGTGTCAGGATCTTGCCACCACTGCTGCCAGGTGCCCCAGCGCTCAGGATTGCTTTCGCACAGTTCCTTGGTGTTGGAGATATAGCCGATGGGCGCATCAAACCACACGTAGAGCACCTTTCCTTCGGCACCTTCAACAGGCACAGGAATACCCCAGTCGAGGTCGCGCGTCATCGCACGCGGCTGCAGGTCCATATCCAACCAGGACTTACACTGTCCATAGACATTCGGGCGCCACTCTTTGTGTCCTTCGAGAATCCATTGCTTCAGCCACTCCTGGTATTCGTTCAACGGAAGATACCAGTTCTTCGTCTCCTTCAGTACAGGTGTGGAACCGCTGATAGCCGACTTTGGATTGATCAGTTCAGTAGGACTGAGGTCGCGACCGCATTTCTCACACTGGTCACCATAGGCGCCCTCGTTGTGGCAATACGGACATTCGCCCGTCACATAGCGGTCGGCGAGGAACTGTTTGGCTTCCTCGTCATAGAGCTGTGTGGTCGTTTCTTCTGTCAGTTTCCCTTCATCGTAGAGTTTCTTGAAGAACTCCGCAGCAAACTGATGATGGGTCTTGCTGGTAGTACGGGAATAAACATCAAACGAGATGCCGAACTCCTTGAAAGAGTCCTTAATCATCTTGTGGTAGCGGTCAACGACGTCTTGCGGGGTGATACCTTCCTTGCGGGCACGGATGGTGATAGGCACTCCATGCTCATCGCTACCGCCAATGAAGACTACATCTTCCTTCTTCAGGCGCAGGTATCTGACATAGATGTCGGCCGGCACATATACGCCAGCCAAATGACCGATATGAACACCACCGTTGGCATAGGGAAGTGCCGATGTGACGGTTGTCCTTTTATACTTCTTCTTTTCCATAGATTCGTTTACCTTTTTTTATTTATGCCCGCAAAATTACAAAGAATATCTGAAATGGCACAATAAATCGTGCAAAAACGAACTTTTCTAACGTTAACGATCCCTTCCCTCCCCGGCTCCCCTCCCCTTTGGGAGGGGTCGGGGGTGGGGTCTCTTTACAGGATCTGGTGATACAGGTCGATGATGTCCTGTTTGGTCACCTCACGAGGATTGCCTGGGGTGCAGACATCGTTGATGGCCTGTTCTGCCAACGCCTCGATGTCGCTTTCCTGGATGCCCAGTTCGGTCAGGCGCTTGTTGGTGCCCACCTTTGCACTGAGGTCCTCGATGGCCTTGCAAGCAGCTTCGGCAGCCTCATCGACAGACATTCCGTCCTTCCAAACCTGACAAGCCTTGGCGATTTCCACATATTTCTCTTTGGCGGCAGGCATATTGAAACGCATCACCGTAGGCAGCAGCATTGCACATGCGACACCATGAGGAACATCGAACAGCGCTGACAGCGGGTGAGCCATACCGTGATCGACACCCAGACCGACATTGGAGAAAGCCATACCAGCCACATACTGAGCAACAGCCATTCCGTCGCGTCCCACAGGGTTCTTCGGATCTTCAACAGCAATCGGCAGATTGCGGTAGATCATCTCGATGGCCTTGATTTCGAACATATCAGAAAGTTCCCAGGCACCCTTGGTAATCAGACCCTCGATGGCGTGCGTCATCGCGTCCATACCTGTTGCAGCGGTGAGGCTCTTGGGCAGGGAATACATCAGTTCGGCATCGACGATGGCCACACAAGGGATATCGTTCGGATCGACACATACCATCTTGGCCTGACGGCTCTCATCAATAATCACATAGTTAATGGTGGTTTCGGCAGCCGTACCAGCTGTTGTAGGCAGCGCGATGATAGGCAATGTCTTTTTCTTGGTGTCGGCAACGCCTTCCAAAGAAACGATATCGGAGAATTCCGGATTGTTGATGACGATACCAATACCCTTCGCCGTATCCATAGAGGAACCGCCGCCGATGGCTACGATGAAGTCGGCACCTGCCTTCTTGCAGGCTTCGATACCGTTTTTGACGTTTGTAACAGTAGGATTAGGCTTCACATCGTCGAAGATGTCGTAAGCGATGCCGGCCTCGTCCATCACGTCGAGCACCATCTTGGCAACACCAAACTGCATCAGGCCCTTATCGGTAACGACCAATGCTTTCTTGAAACCTAAACGACTGACTACTCCTGGCAACTCTTTTCTGGCGCCAGGACCGAAGTATGATACTTCGTTAAGAATAAATCTGTTGACCATAGTTGTTTGATTTTTAATATTTAATTGGGAGTTAAAGTTGAAATTTAATTGGGAGTTAAAGTGGGAGTTAAAGTGGGAGTTAAAGAATGCTGATAGGCACATTCACTTTGAAGGTGATATTACGACCCATATTGAAGACACCCTGACGACCGGTGACCACGTTGAAATCGGTATATTTCAACCTACTCAGGTGATTTTGATAGGCGCGGTTGGTGAGGTTGTCAACGGTCATGTGGACTTCTGCCACCTTCTTGCCCTTGAACTTCACATCGGTGCCGGCAGAGATGTTCAGCAGCGTGTAGGAAGGCGTTGCCGTCTCTGTGTCGTCGGCCATATAATAATGGTTCTGACGGAGGTTGCACTCCAAGCCGAAGGCCACATACGAGTTGTTCAACCAGCGTCCGTTGTGGGTGAACTCATACTTCAGATCGGCTGTCCAACGGGGAGCCGGCGTCATCGGCAGATATTTCGTTTCCTCCGGCTGGTGCAACTGGCGTGCGTCAACCAGCGAAAAGGCGTTGGCGAAATGCAGCTGATGGATGGGATGGAGGTCGAAACCTGCCTCGAAGCCTAGCAAACGGGCATCACCCTGCGTGAAGACATAGGTGTCGTAGCCAGGCACGATCACCTCGTTGACACGATGGGAGAAGACGTAGTTGTCGATGCGGTTGGCAAACAGCGCCACCTGTGCAGAGATATATTTCGACGTGAAGTCCATGCCGAAGTCGGCCTGCCAGCTGTATTCCGGCTTCAGGTCGTGGTTGCCGACCTCATACCGCTCCGTTCCTTCGTGCACACCGTTCGAACCCAGCTCACTCATATTGGGTGCCCGGAATCCTCTGGAGATATTCAGACGGAAGTTCAGGTTTTCTGTGGCGTTGAAGACAGCACCCAGGCTACCCGTCACACCTGTGAAATGGCGCGAGAACTCGGTAAAGCGCAGCTGGTCGTCGTCGATGAGACGCTCGCTGTGCAACTGACGGCGGTCGATGCGCACACCACCGCTGAACGTCCATTCGTTGAGACGCTTGTTGCCTGTGACATAAGCACCGATATCAAACAGGCGGTAGGCAGGAATCAGGTATTCTTCGCCTTTGTTCAATGAGCGCTGGTACATACCTCCGATACCACCGTTCATCTTCCAGCCGTTGTTCTCCAACGACATATAACGGATGTCGTAGCTCAGCGTATGCAACTGGAAATAGAGGTTGTATTCATCTGGCGACTCCTCGTATTCCTTCCGTTGGTTCTGCTGATAGCCGATGATGGCCTTCAGATAGCCGGAAGGCAAATTGAAGGTGTTGTCGGAAATGGCTTTGTAGTGGTACACCTGCTGGAAAGGCAGCGTCTTGCCGTAGGTCTTGATGTTGGCGGCATCCGATATCAGTTCGCCTGTCACCTCATCACGCTCGCCTTCAATGATGCTTGGCGTGAGGTGATAATAGCCCAGACGCAGATGAGACTGTCCCCACTGACGGTGAAGACCAATCATACCAGACAGGGCGCGCTCGTGGAACTGGGAGTTGGGCACGTAGCCGTCATACTTATTCTTATAGGCATGCGCCATCTTCTCGCTATAGCGGGCATTCCACACAATACCTGACTGGTTGCCGTTGAGCGACAGAGAGTAATCGAAGAGGCCGTTGTTGGTCTGGTATTCGGTATTGATATTGGCTGTCATCTCACCCAGCGAGGCAATGGGCATGCTGTGGAAGATGACCACACCTGCCATCGCGTCCGAACCATACATCAGACTGGCAGGACCCTTGAGGATTTCTACGGTGCTGACACCTTGTGCATCGACCTCGATGCCGTGTTCGTCGCCCCACTGCTGACCTTCCTGCCTTACGCCGTCACTGATAGTGACGATGCGGTTGTATCCCAGTCCACGAATAACGGGCTTTGAGATGCCGCTACCCGTTGTAATCTGTGCGATGCCTGGCTGACGGGCAATGGCGTCGATGATGTTGGTGGATGCGATCTGACGGAGTTCCTTTCCGGAGACGATAGAGACAGGTGTGGGCGAAAACTTCATCTTGGTCTCACCCGTCAGACCTGTCACAATGACTTCATTCAACTCCAAGTGTTTGTAGAAAATATCGGTGGTATCCGTATTTTCCTGTGCTGCCACAGGTACAGCAAAGCACCATGCTGACAGCACCATCCCTAAAACAATTCTTTTTTGATTCAATCTTTTCATAATTTTGTAGATGTAATATCTTGATGTGGATTCTTTAACGATTCGATGAATTCATCGATTTTTGCAAGTTCGCGTGGAATTTTGATATTTTGTGGACAGTGTTGTTCACATTGTCCGCACTGGATGCAATGATCTGGCTGACGCTCGCGCGGCACCACGCGGTCAAGTCCGATGAGGTATTGGCGACGGTATTTCCTGTATTGGGGATCCTGTCGGTCAACGGGCAGCGTGCCTTCGTTCTTACATTTATTATAATGTACGAAGATGGCCGGAATGTCAATGCCGTAAGGACAGGGCATACAGTATTTGCAGTCGTTGCAGGGAATGGTCTCCATCTTGACCAGATGCCTGGCCATCTCGTAGAGGAAGGCGGTTTCTTCCTTGCTGACAGGCTTCAGCGGACAGTAGTTCAGGAGGTTGTCTTTCAGGTGTTCCATATAGGTCATACCGCTGAGCACCGTCAGCACACCATCTGGTGTTCCTGCATAACGGAAAGCCCAGGAGGCGACGCTATGATCCGGATTGCGCTGTTTCATCTCCTTGACGATATACTGCGGAACATTCGCAAGTCGGCCGCCCAACAGCGGTTCCATGATGACGGCTGGAATATGCCGCTTCTGCAGTTCGCCATACAGATAACGGGCATCGGTATTGCGTTCATTGATTTCGTTGGCGTAGTCCCAGTCGAGGTAGTTCAACTCGATCTGTACAAAATCCCAATGGTATTTGTCGTGCTGTGACAGCAGGTAGTCGAATACTTCTATCTCACCATGATAAGAGAAACCGAGATTGCGGATGCGCCCAGCCTTCCGCTCTTCAACGAGGAAGTCGAGCATCCCGTTGTCGATATACCTGCCGTTCAACGCGTCCATTCCACCCATACCGATGGCGTGAAGCAGGTAGTAGTCGATGTAGTCAACCTGCAGATTCTTAAAAGAATTATGGTACATCTTCATCGATTCCTCACGCGACCAGGTGGCTTCATCGAAATTCGACAGTTTGGTGGCCACATAGTAGCTGTTACGCGGATGACGGTGCAGGGCGGTACCTGTGGCCGTTTCCGATTTCCCCTGACAATAGACAGGACTGGTGTCGTAATAGTTGACACCATGTTCCAAAGCATAATCGACCAAGTGGTTGACCTGTTCCTGGTCGATCTCGCTGTTTTCATCTTTTTCTGCACCACCGACATAGGGCAGACGCATCATGCCATAGCCCAACAGCGACACTTTCTCGTTGCCGTTGGGATTGGTGCGATAGGTCATCTTACCCTTTGGCGGCTCTACCTGATGCTCATAATCGTCTGCTGCAGCCTGTTCCTGCGCGTTCTTACAGCCTGTCAGCGTGACAGCAGTAGCGGCTGCTCCTGTACCGAATATTTTCAGAAAACTTCTACGTGATATCTTTTTCATATATTTGGTCGTTTGGGAAATTGGTCGTTTGGTCGTTTGGGAAGCCCCTCCCTTCTCCCTCCTTTTAAGGAGGGCTGGGGTGGATCTTTGGGGGCGGGGTGGGTCCTATATTTCTCGATGTACTTCGTGTCCTTCTACAATGATAGCGGAAAGCGGACGGGCAGGACACAGATGCTCGCAGGCTCCACAACCGATACAACGTGCCTCGTTGATTGCCGGAACATACGGTGATTCCTCGTCGTTGGGGTTCGACGGCACCATCTCGATAGCGCCTGCAGGACAATGACGGGCACAGTTGCCACACTCCACACCATCGGTCAGAGGAATACAGTTTTTCTTGATCCATACAGCGTGTCCGATTTGCAGCGAAGCTTTCTGTTCGTGACGAATGGGCTGGATGGCGCCTGTAGGACACACCTTCGAACAGCGTGTACATTCCGGTCGGCAATAGCCACGCTCATACGACATCGTGGGCTGCATGAGTTTCAGCAAGTCTGTTGACGGACGCAGCACATTGTTGGGACACTCCGACACACACAGCTGACAGCCTGTACAGCGACGTGCCATATTCTGTGCAGACAGCGAGCCAGGAGGTGTCAAGGGCGTATGACGCTGAGGAACGGTTTTGCCTTCTATCTTCGCCAAGCCGCCATCAACCTTTTTCTTTTCCTGTGCCAGGATGGCTGTGGTCACCATCACAGAGGAAGCAAGGAAGGTGCGCTTGCTGCTGTCGATAGAGGGGCTAGGGTTGCTAGATGGTCTAGAATCTCTAGATGATCTAGAATCACTAGATTTTCTAGACAGGGAATAGCTCAAGGCACCGAATTTACAATTAGAAATGCAATTGCCGCAGGTTACACAACGTGAATAATCCACTGTATGCGTCTTGAAATCAATACAGGAAGCCTTACAGTTCTTGCTGCAAAGAGAACAACTGCGACATTTATCGGCATCAAAGCGCACCTTGAACAACGAGAATCTGGACACAAAACTCAGCAGGGTGCCAACAGGACAAATGGTGTTGCAATAGGTACGGCCGTTCCGCCAGGCCAAAACAAAGACAATTACAAATGTAACAGTCGCTATCACGAAGGTAGGCATACTGCGAATCCACACATCTGTGCTGTAGAAAGCATAGCTGTCTATGCGTTCACACAAGTAGGCAAGAGCATTGTTGCCCATTTCCCAAACGGGCTGGAACAGGTTTGCCGCAATTCTGCCGTAACTGCTGTAAGGAGCCAACAGTGCGACAAAAGCTCCTACACCCATCACGAAAGCTGCCAACCATAATACTAATAAGGTATAGCGCAACCAACTCATCCCTTTTGAATAGGTGTAGCGGTTTTTCTTTCTGCGGTTATGCAACCATTCCACCACATCCTGAAAGACACCCATCGGGCAGATGATGGAACAATAAACACGACCGAAAAACCATGTGACAAGCAACAGGACAGCTACTACCACAAAGTTTAATGCCAATACTGCTGGCACAAACTGTATCTTTGCCAGCCAACTGAACCAGCGATGCATCGTGCCGGTAAAGTCTAAAAACAACAACGTGATCAGCAGAAACACCGTTGCACCTAATATCACTCTAACTTTTCGTAGCATAGAATCTTTAGTTTCTGGTTCTGCAAAAATACTAAAATTTTCGATATACTGTTATCTTCTTACAGTTTTTAACGAAAAAACGCCCCAAAAACTTCCCAAAATGGCTTAAAATACATCTTTGCAACTCGGTTGCATTGCAACTACTGTACCTTTGCACCATAAATGATATAAAAAAGAAATTATGACACATCAACATCACTGTAACCATAACGGATGCTGCGAACATGAACATCATCATGAGCATGAGCCTCATCATGAACATCAACACCATCATGAGCATGAGGAAGGGAGTCTGAAGAAACAATTAGGACTCATCTTCTGTACTGTTAATCTGCTCATCCTTGCCGTCAGCATCGAAAAGAAATTCGAACTGGCCACTTGGCAGTTGCTGCTGATATACTTGGTGCCCTATCTGCTCATTGGCTACAATACACTGAAAGAGGCCGTAGAAGGTATCCTTCACGGTGAGGCTTTCAACGAACATTTCCTGATGTCTGTGGCCACTATCGGTGCCTTGTGTATCGGCTTCCTTCCTGGAGCAGAGACGGAGTTTCCTGAGGCAGTATTCGTGATGCTGTTCTTCCAGATTGGTGAACTCTTTGAAGGGTATGCGGAAGGAAAGAGTCGCAAAGGTATTGCCGACCTGATGGACATCCGTCCGGATGTGGCAAGGGTTGAAGCCCACCCTTACCCTCACGAAGGGAGGGAGAGAGAAGAAACGATGATGCATCCGTCGGAAGTAGAGGTCGGTTCTGTGATTGTGATTCGTCCTGGTGAGAAGGTTCCCCTCGATGGTATCATCATTGACGGCAACACGGCATTGAACACGGTGGCTCTGACGGGTGAGAGCATACCTCGTGAAGTGGAAAAAGGTGATACGGTTATCTCCGGATGTATGAATCTGTCGGGGGTTATCCGCGTTCGCACGACCAAAAGTTTTGGTGAGAGTACGGTATCGAAGATTATCAACCTGGTAGAGAATGCCAGCGAGCATAAATCGAAGAGTGAAGCGTTCATCACAAAATTCGCACGAATCTATACACCTATCGTCGTCTTTGCTGCCCTCGCCATTGCCATCGTGCCACCAATCATCATCACGCTGGCTCATCATTCTCAATTCTCAATTCTCAATTCTCAATTTACCACTTGGCTCTATCGCGCCCTGATGTTCCTGGTGGTATCGTGTCCCTGTGCGTTGGTGCTCAGCGTCCCTCTTGCGTTCTTCGGCGGCATCGGTGGCGCATCGCGTAAGGGTATCCTGATCAAAGGTGCCAATTATATAGATGTCCTGTCAAAAGTGGATACTGTTGTCTTCGACAAGACTGGTACACTGACGCAGGGAGAATTTGCGGTAGAAGCCGTACATCAAGGAGACGAGAGCGAGAGGAACGCGAGAGCGAAGAAACGAGAAGAGGAAGGAGAAAAACACTTGCTGCATTTAGCTGCTCACGTGGAGCACTACTCTACCCACCCTATCGGTGCTGCCCTGCGAGCTGCTTTCCCTGAGGAAGCAACTGACGGATGTACGGTCAGTGAGGTTGAGGAGATTGCCGGACAGGGAATCAGAGCAAAGATAGAAGGAATGGAGGTCTGTGTTGGCAACACAAAATTGATGAATGCGATAGGAGCACAATGGCAAGACTGCAAACATGTAGGTACGATTATCCATGTTGCTATCGATGGTGTGTATGCCGGACATATCGTCATCAATGACAAGATCAAGGACGACAGCCGAAAGGCTATCGAAGATTTACACACGCTGGGTGTTGACCGTACGATTATGCTCACTGGCGACCGTCAAGAGGTAGCAGACCATGTAGCCCGACAACTGGGAATCACAGAATACCACGCTGAACTGCTGCCCGCCGACAAGGTTTCTATCATCACGCAGCTCTCTGCATCCGACACCCAACAAACATCAAAAGCCTCTCCTGCAAGGAGGGGGCAGAAGGGGACTTTCGCCTTCGTCGGCGATGGCATCAACGACGCACCTGTATTGGCTCGCGCTGATGTGGGTATTGCAATGGGAGGTCTGGGCAGTGATGCCGCCATCGAAGCTGCCGATGTGGTAATCATGGACGATCAACCATCGAAGGTAGCACTTGCTATCCGTCTTGCTCGGCGTACCCTTAGGATTGCCAAACAGAATATTTGGTTCGCCATTGGCATCAAGGTGCTTGTGCTCATCCTCGCCGCCTTGGGTCTGTGTACCATGTGGATGGCAGTTTTCGCTGACGTGGGCGTCACCATCCTTGCCGTCTTTAATGCCATGCGTACGCTCCGGCCTGCAAAAGAAAAAGAGGATGTGTCGAAATGATCACCAGAATCGACCCCGTAATCTAAAAATGATGCTAGAAAAGAATATTTTTCCTGTGTTTGTGACTTTGTTTCAAGAAATATTCGTATTTTTGCATCGTAAATATCAGATAATTGAAGATAATATAAAATTTGAATAATAAATATCACTTTACTGAGATATAAAATTCTTATACAATGGCAGACCTATACGAATACTCCACACCTGAGCTTGTCCGTTTGCTTGGCACTCGGTTCAAAGATTACCGTATGCGCTGTAACCTCACCCAGAGGGAGGTGGCAGAACAGTC
>CADBAP010000041.1 GCA_902792685.1 uncultured Prevotellaceae bacterium | reverse complement strand
ATCCTCGACCGGAATGGTCTGCAAATATCGGGTTCCACAGAAGATGTGATGCCGTTAGAGAATATCCGTGAGCGTTGGACAGCTTTCGGCTGGGACGTTATCGAGATGAACGGCGATGATGTTGACAACATCGTAGAAACGCTTGAGAACATTGATTTCACCAACAAGAAGCCGCATTTCATCATCTCGCGTACCACCAAAGGACTCGGTGTGTCGTTCATGGAGAACGTGGCCAAATGGCATCATGGTGTACCGAAAGAAGAAGAATACCAACAGGCCATCAAGGATATCGAAGAGAGAATAGAAAAGGTAAAGAAGTAAAAAGGAAAAAGTCATCATGTTAACACCGAATAAAATCCCATGCCGCAAGAGTTTCACATCCACACTCTTGGAACTGGCACAACAAGATAAAGATATTATAGCCGTCACCTCCGATGCCAGCGGGTCTGCCACCCTCACCGACTTCGGCAAGGAGCTGCCGGAGCAGTTTGTAGAGGTAGGAATCGCCGAACAGGATGCCGTCGGTATCTCTGCCGGTCTTGCCTCCGCAGGAAAGAAACCGTTCATCTTCGGTCCCGCTTGTTTCTATGTGGCACGCGCCCTGGAACAGGTGAAGGTCGATATGGCCTATTCCCAGATGCCTGTCACCATCTGCGGTGTCAGCGGAGGTGTTGCCTACAGTCAGTTAGGTGCCACCCACCACAGTCTGCACGACATTGCTGTCTTGCGCACCTTCCCTGGAATAGAGGTCTATCTGCCTTGTGATGTACGTGAAACACGTAAACTCTGTATCGACCTTGCCCGTCATCCCCGTCCTGCTTATGTCCGTGTGGGTCGTAATGCGGTGCCCGATGTGTATGAGAACGATGATTTCGAGTTCATCCCAGGCAAAGCCAATACGGTTGTGGAAGGTACCGATATGACCATCATCGCAACGGGTGAGACGGTTGCCCACGCGGTAGAGGCAGCCCGACAGTTGAAGGCAGAAGGATGCAGCATCCGTGTGATTGATATGCACACCCTGAAACCTTTCGACAAAGAGGCTGTTGTGAAGGCTGCACGCGAAACAGGTTGCATCCTGACGGTTGAGGAGCACAGTATCTTTGGTGGTCTGGGTGGTTCCGTTGCAGAGATTACCGCCCAGGAATGTCCCACGAAGATGCGCATCCTCGGCATCCCTAACGAGAATGTCATCCATGCGAGTCCGTTAGAGGTCTTCCATCACTACGGCATCGACTACGAAGGAATCATTGCAGCAGCAAAGGAGTTACTCAATTCTTAACTCTTCACTTATGAACTACACCATAGCTATCGACCAAAGTACATCGGCTACGAAAGCGCTGTTGTTTGACGAACAGAGCAAGCTCGTTGCCTCTGCATCGGTTGTACACCAGCAATACTATCCGCAACCCGGATGGGTGGAGCACGATGCTGAAGAAATCTACCAGAACACCGTCAAAGCCATTCGCGAAGTCATTGATAAGTTGTCCTTCAACTCTCAAGCCTCAACAATTAACCAACTCCCTCCCTCACAGGGAGGGACGGGGTGGGTCTTCTCCCTCGCCCTCACCAACCAGCGTGAGACGGTTGTCATCTGGAACCGCACAACAGGAAAACCCATCAGCAAGGCTGTTGTCTGGCAGTGTATGCGTGGTGCCGATATCTGCAACCAACTGAAAGCCGACGGCTATTCACCGATGGTGAAGGAGAAGAGCGGACTGCTCATCGACCCGTATTTCGCCGGCAGTGGTGCCAAATGGCTGCTCGACAACATCCCTGGAGCACGCGAGGAGGCTGAAAAGGGCAACCTCTGTTTCGGTACCATCGACTCGTGGCTGATCTACAAACTCACCGAAGGACGTTGCCACCTGACTGATTACACCAATGCCTCGCGCACCCTGCTGTTCAATATCCACACCTTGGATTGGGACGATGACCTCTTGAAGATGCTCACCATTCCGCGCAGCATGATGCCGAAACCCCTTCCCTGTGATGCTGTCTATGGCGAAACAACGGTGGAAGGACTGTTTGCACAACCCATTCAGATTGCCGGAGTGCTCGGCGACAGTCACGGTGCACTCGCCGGACAGATGTGCTATCAGGCAGGATTCGGTAAAGCCACCTATGGCACAGGCTCCTCCGTGATGGTCAATATCGGTGAGAAAGCTGCTGAGGCCCCTGCCGGTCTCGTCACCTCTATCGGTTTCGCTGCCAACGGAAAGGTGTTCTATGCCTTCGAAGGAAACATCCACTGCACAGGAGCTACCATCCAATGGTTGAAAAACCAGTTGCGCCTTATCAATGATGCCAGCGAGATAGAAGCCATCGCCACATCCGTTGACGACAACGGCGGCGTGTATTTCGTACCAGCGTTCTCAGGACTGGGTGCCCCGTGGTGGAACGATCAGGTGAAAGCGGCCATCAGCGGACTCACCCTTGCTTCGACGAAGGCCCATGTGTGTCGTGCCACCTTGGAGAGTATCGCCTACCAGATTGCCGACCTCATCGGTGCGATGACCACCTCTGCCGGTATCCAGCTACAGGAAGTGCGTGTTGACGGCGGTCCAACAAAGAACCGTTTCCTCATGCAGTTCCAGGCCGACATGCTGCAGGTGCCTGTTGTACGCTCTGAGGTGGAAGACGCCTCAGCCTTCGGTGCCCTCATCATGAACGGCTTTGCCCTGGGCAAGTGGCACTCGTTTGAAGAGGCTGCAAAAGTATGGACGGCTGAAGCCCCCATTGTGCCGCAGCAGTCAGTTGCCGACATGCAACCGCTCTACGACGGTTGGCATCATGCAGTTCAATGCTTAATGCGTAATGCGTAATTAGCCCTTCCTCCCCCTCGGGGGAGCCAGAGGGGGGTCTCCATAAACAATAACCATTAACCCTTATCCCCATCATGAAAGGAAACAAACAATGCTTTGGCGTGATTATCGGAACACGCGCCTATTTCAATTCCGAACTCGCAAGAGATGTCAAGAAACAACTTCTCAAGGTACTTGAAGAACAAGGTTACGAATACGTCATTCTGCCAGAGGAAGCTACTCCGACAGGTTCCAGCAGCATCGAGACCGTAGAAGACGGTGTAAAATGTGCTGAACTCTTCCGCCAGCACCGCGATGAAATTGATGGAATCATCGTTTCTTTGCCGAATTTCGGCTACGAGGTGGGCATCATCAATGCCATCAGTCGTGCCGACCTGAACGTGCCCGTCCTCGTACAAGCTTGCGACGACGAGAACGACAAGGTTGATCTCGACAGTCGCCGTGATGCATTCTGCGGCAAGATATCCGTTTGCAACAACCTCTATCAGTACGGCATTCCGTTTACCGATACCACGTTGCACACCTATTCTATTTATAGTCAGACACTCGTTGACGATATCAACCGCTTCGCTGCCGTATGCCGCGTAGTCAACACCCTGCGCCATTGTCGCCTCGGACAGATTGGTACTCGTCCGTTGGGTTTCAACACCTGTCGTGCCAGCGAGAAACTGCTGCAGCGCAGTGGTATCACCGTTGTGCCTGCCGACCTCTCCGAACTGCTTTTCGCTGCTGAGAAGATTGCCGACGATGACCCCGCTCTCATCCAGAAGATGCAGGACATCCGCAGTTATGCGAAGGTTCCTGAAGCTTACGAAGAGAAGCTGAAGGTACAAGCCAAATTCGGTGTGGCTGTCGAAAACTGGGTGAAAGTCAATCAGGTTGATGCCCTCGCCCTACAGTGTTGGGACTCCCTGGAGCAGAACTACGGCTGTGCACCTTGTATCACGATGGCGATGCTCGGTGATATGGGCATCCCCTGTGCCTGCGAAACCGACCTTGCCGGCGCCGTTTCCATGCTGGCTTTGCGCTTGGCATCAGGCAATGCACCAGCCCTTGCCGACTGGAACAACAACTTCGCTGAGGATCGCAACAAGTGTGTGTGCACACACTGTGGCAACTTCCCGAAATCGTTCGTGGGCAATGGCGACGTGAAACTCGGCCCGTTGGGAGTACTCGGTCGTACACTCGGTAAGATACGCACCTTCGGTGCCGTCTATGCGAAAGTTTCAGAGGGCGACTTCACCTTCTTCCGCATCTCCACCGACGACCCGCGTGGCTGCATCAAAGCCTATCTGGGCGAAGGACAGATTACCAACGAGCCATACGGCATGGACGGCTGTATTGCCGTTACAAAGGTTGACAATCTGCAGAAACTGATGAAATATATCTGTAAGAATGGTTTCGAGCACCACGTAGCATTAGTGCGCAGCAATGTGGCCGGCATCGTTCAGGAAGCTATCGAGACTTATCTCGGATGGGAGCTTTACGTGCATGAATAGGAGCCTCACCCCAACCCTCTCCAAGGGGAGAGGGAGAAAGGAGTCAGGAGGAAAAAGACGTTAGAAGTTCTGATGCCTGTACTTCTTGTAAACCTTTCTCTGAGAGAAGCAAGAATCTAGTAGCTATTTTCGCTGCCAGTTCAATATCATGAGTGGACAAGACAATCGTCTTGTCCATTTCTTTTGCCATCTGTCGGAGCATTTGCATCATCTCCACCTTACTCGGATAGTCCAGGAAAGCAGTCGGCTCATCCAATAAGATGACGGGTGTCTGCTGCGCCAACGCCTTTGCTATCATCACCTTCTGTCGTTCACCGTCAGAAAGCATCTGGATATTCCGTTGGGCAAGCGGCATGATGCCTACCTGTTCCATTGCCTCAGCGACAATGGCGCGGTCAGCCTTCGACAAGGTTCCGAAGAAACCCGTATAAGGCGTCCGTCCCAGTCCCACGACCTCCTCTACCGTCATATTCTGCACATCCGGCTTCTGCGTCAGCACAACACCGATCATCTTTGCCCGTTCGTTAGCAGAAAGAGAATGGATAGAAATGCTATTCTCTCCTACCCCCTCCCCTTGGGAGGATCGGGGTGGGGTTACTTCTACCCGTCCCCCTAACGGTGCCTGCAATCCGGCAATCGTACGAAGGAACGTTGATTTTCCCGTTCCGTTTCGTCCCACCAAACAAGTCAGCTCACTGCTCGTCAGCTCACCCGTCAGCCGTTCCGCAACCACCTTCACCTTGCGTCCCGTCCGGTATCCTATGCTCAGTTCTTGGAATCGTACGTGCATCATCATCGGATTTCTTATGCAAAAATACACCTTTTCTCATATTCCCCCAAACTTTTCAACAAAAACCCTTACCCCCTATTAATACGAGAACCAAAATCAGGAAAAGACACCTTTTTTTGTTTGATTTCACACAAAGGATCGACCCTTTGTGTTATTCTGCGATGGTGAAGTCGAGCTGGCGCTTCTCCAGGTTGGCACGGGCCACCTTGATGCGGATGGGGTCACCCAACTGGTATTTGTGATGGCGGCGACGACCAACGAGACAGTAGTTTTTCTCGTCGAAGTCGTAGTAGTCGTCGTCGAGGTCGCGCATCGGCACCATTCCCTCGCAGTGGTTTTCGTCGATTTCACAGTAGATACCGTACGACTGGATGCCGCTGATATGGGCATCGTACTCCTCACCGATTTTGTCGCCCATGAACTCCACCATTTTATATTTAATGGAGTCGCGCTCGGCATTCTGTGCCAGCTGTTCCATATCGCTGCTGTGTTCGCACAGCTCCTCGTATTTGTCGCGGTTGGCCGAGCGTCCGCCCTGTTCGTAGCGCGTCAGCAGGCGGTGCACCATCGTGTCAGGATAGCGGCGGATAGGTGAGGTGAAATGTGTATAGTAGTCGAAGGCGAGTCCGAAGTGTCCGATATTGTGCGTGGTGTATTTCGCTTTCATCATCGCCCGCAGGGCTACGGTCTGAATGAGTTTCTCCTCGTTGGTACCCGTGCAGTCGCTGATGAGTTTGTTCAGACTCTTCGCCGTTGCATTCTTCGTGCTGGAACTCTTCATGCGGTAGCCAAATTTCACCACGAAGTCCTTGAGTGCTTCGAGTTTCTGCGGATCGGGATTGTCGTGAACACGATAGGGGAGCGTCTTTGCCTTGACGCCTTTCTTTACTTTTCCAACATGTTCGGCCACCGTGCGGTTGGCCAGCAACATAAACTCCTCGATGAGTTTGTTGGCATCCTTCGAACGCTTGAAATAGGCTCGTGTAGGCTTTCCCTTCTCGTCCACATCGAAATGCAGTTCTTCCGAGTCGAAGTTGATGGCTCCGTTCTTGAAACGTTTCTCACGCAGTTTCTTGGCAAGGGCATCGAGCAGACAGATTTGCTCGGCATATTCTCCTTGGAAAGGAGACCCACCCCGGTCCTCTCTGTGAGGGAGGGAGATTAATGGTGAGGGTTGACCGGTGCCGTCGATGACACCGTTTTGCTCAAGCAGACTTTGTGCCTCTTCATACGAAAAACGCCGATTTGATCGAATGACGGTGTGCACGATGCGGTATTTTTTCACGTTGGCATCGCTGTCCATTGTGAAGATGACACTGTAAGTCAGCTTGTCTTCGTCAGGCCGCAGTGAACACACCTGGTTGCACAACCGTTCCGGCAGCATCGGGATGGTGCGGTCGACGAGATAGACGCTCGTGGCGCGCTTCTGCGCTTCTTTGTCGATGATGGAGCCTTCCGTGACATAGTGGCTTACGTCGGCAATGTGGACACCGACCTCGAACATTTGGCAATTGGACAATTTACAATTTATAATTTTCTCTTCTCTCTCCTCTCTCCTCTCTTCTCTTTCTAGACTTCTAATTGACAAGGCATCATCGAAGTCTTTGGCATCGTAGGGGTCGATGGTACAAGTCCAGACATCGCGGTAGTCCTCACGTTCCTTGAGGTCCTGCGGTGTAATCTCGCCTGTAATCTTGTTGGCGGCATCCTCCACGGCTTTCGGATAGCGGTAGGGGAGTCCGTACTGGGCCAGGATGGCATGCATCTCCGCATTGTTCTCGCCCGTCTTGCCCAGGATGTCGACAACCTCTCCGACGAGGTTCTTCGATTCGCGTGAAGGCCACTGGGTGACGCGTACGACCGCCTTCTCACCCGTCTTTCCGCCCTTGAGTTTCTTCTTGGGGATGAGGATATCGTTGGCAAACATGTTGCTCTCCATGATGAGGAAGGCAAAGTCTTTTTCCACCTTCAGTTTGCCGACAAACGTGTCTTTGGCCCGCTGGATGATTTCCGTCACCATCGCCTCCTTGATATGGCTGCGGCGGCGAGCCATCAGCGACACACGTACGCGGTCGCCGTTCATCGCATACAGTGAGTTGCGCTCACTGACGAAGATGGGTTTGTCGCTGCCGTCCGGAATCACGGAGTTCTTACCGTTGGACTTGCGCACGAAGATACCCTCCTGCACCTGTCCCTTGGTGTTCAGGCGGTAGGAGTTGTCGCTGACCTTGCTCAGAAAGTCGTCCCACGCCATCTCCTCCATCGCGTCGATGGCCAGCATTTTGGCCGGATGGGTGTCGAGGTGCAGCGTCTTGAATATCTGCTTGAAACTCATCGTCTCATTGGGTCTCGACTGAAACAAGTTGGTCAGCAACTCTACGATTTGTCGTTTGTTATAGCGCCGTGCGCCTTTCTTACCTTTACTCATATCCTTGTGTTTTTTCGGTTTCGAAGCCAAAGATACGCATATTCTTTGAATAAACCACTGATAATGAAGTATTTTTTTTGCATTTCGCTCAACTTTTCGTAATTTTGGGTCTTTCTCCCGAAATTACTACGTCTCGGAAATGAAAAGAAAAGCAAGCTTTCCTTTTGCATTTCGCTCAACTTTTCGTAATTTTGCACCGCATATGAAAAAGATACTTATTACAGGAGCCAGCGGATTTATCGGCTCGTTTATTGTGGAAGAGGCGCTGCGACAGGGAATGGAGACATGGGCAGCCGTACGCAAGAGCAGCAGTCGGGCGTTCCTGCAGGATGAGCGCATTCATTTCATTGAGCTGAACCTCTCGTCGGAAGAGGAGCTGACAGAACAACTGCGTCCGCACCAATTCAACTATGTGGTGCATGCCGCCGGCGTGACGAAGTGTCTGCACAAGGAAGATTTCTTCCGCATCAATACGGAGGGCACGAAGCATCTGGTGAACGCCCTTCTCAAACTGCAGATGCCGTTGACCCGTTTCGTCTTCGTCAGCAGCCTGAGTATCTTTGGTGCCATTCACGAGCAGCAACCCTACCAGCCTATTTGTGAGAGCGACGAGCCACAGCCCAATACGGCATACGGCCGCAGCAAATTGGCTGCGGAACAGTTCCTAAAAGACCTCAACCTTCCCTATGTCATTCTCCGTCCGACAGGCGTTTATGGTCCTCGTGAGAAAGACTATTTCATGATGGCGAAGAGCATCAAGGGACACATGGATTTTGCGGTAGGCTACAAGCAGCAGGACATCACCTTCGTCTATGTGAAAGACGTGGTGCAGGCCGTATTCCTCGCCCTCGAAAAAGGAAAGACCGGTCGTTGCTATTTCCTCAGCGACGGACAAGTCTATCAGAGCCGTACGTTCAGCGACCTCATCCATCAGGAACTCGGTCGGCCGTGGTGGATACGCGTGAAAGCACCAATCTGGGTGCTGCGCATCATCACCTTCTTCGGCGAATATTGGGGACATCTCACTGGAAAGGTAACTGCTTTGAACAACGACAAATATAACATTATGAAACAGCGCAACTGGCGTTGCGACATCCAGCCCGCCATCGACGAGCTGGGGTTCCAGCCGACCTATCAGCTGGCTGAAGGAGTGAAGGAAACAGTAGCGTGGTATCAAGAAAATGGGTGGCTGTAAAAATGAAGAAATACATAAAGAGTCTTTTTAAGATAGAGAAAAAGCCGAAGAAAGGACTGATGGCGCTGGAGTGGGTCATGGTGGCATATCTGGTGCTCACCCTGCTCTACACCTTCTTCCTGCAGACCAAGTTGGTGAATCCGGAGGCGATGATCTGGGGACGCTTGCGTATCCTGGTGACGACCATTCTGCTGTGGGGTGTCTATCGGCTGCTGCCCTGCCGGTTGACGCGTTTTATCCGTGTATTCATACAGTTCATGCTCCTGGCGTGGTGGTATCCCGATACCTATGAACTCAACCGCATCCTGCCCAATTTCGACCACGTCTTTGCCCAATGGGACCAGGACTGGTTCGGTTGTCAGCCGGCACTGCTCTTCTCGCAGCAGTGGTCGTCAGCGTTCTGCAGTGAAATACTGGATGTGGCGTATGTGGCCTACTTCCCGATGATTTTCGTCGTATTGACCTATTATTTCTTTGCGCGCTATCAGGAGTTTGAGCGGGCATCGTTTATCGTGCTGGCCGGTTTCTTCATCTATTATGCCATCTATATCGTCATCCCTGTAGCCGGACCGACATTCTACTACAAGGCGGTAGGCGTCAAGAATATCATGGCGGGCATCTTCCCCAACGTACACGACTATTTCAACTATCACCAGGACTGTCTGCCGTCGCCAGGCTACGCTGACGGTATCGGCTATCACCTGCTGACAGATGCCCACGAAGCTGGCGAGCGACCTACAGCCGCCTTCCCCAGTTCTCATGTAGGTATCACCACCATGCTGATGTGGCTGGTGCTCCACATACGGCAATACAAACTGTTCTGGTGGCTGTTGCCTGTGTACTTGTTGCTGTGTATTTCAACGGTGTATATCCAGGCGCACTATTTGATTGATTCCCTTGCCGGATTCGTCACGGGAACCATCTTCTATTTTGCGTTGCTGGGAGTATCCGGGAAGTGGAAGTTAAGAAGTTAAAGAAGTTAAGGAAGGAATGAAAAAACTATATATTGAAACGTATGGCTGCCAGATGAATGTAGCCGATTCAGAGGTTGTTGCATCCGTGATGCAAATGGCTGGTTATGAAACATGTGAGTCTGTTGAGGAGGCTGATGCCGTGTTCCTGAACACCTGTTCTGTGCGTGATAATGCTGAACAGAAAATCATCCATCGCCTTGAAGCGCTGAATGCTGCAAAAAAGAAGAGGGGGGCTTTGATTATCGGTGTATTAGGCTGTATGGCTGAGCGGGTGCAGAAAGACCTGCTGGAGAACCATCATGCCGACCTCGTGGCCGGTCCTGACGCCTACCTGACGCTGCCCGACCTGATTGCGCAGGTGGAAATGGGTCACAAGGCGATGAATATCGAACTGTCAACCACCGAGACCTATCGTGATATCGTTCCGCACCGTGTGGGCGGCAATCGTATCAGCGGCTATGTCAGCATCATGCGAGGCTGTAATAACTTCTGCCACTATTGCATCGTGCCCTATACCAGAGGTCGTGAGCGCAGTCGTGATGTAGAGAGTATCCTGCGTGAGGTGCGTGACTTGCGTGACCGTGGATACAAAGAGGTGACGCTGTTGGGACAGAATGTGAATTCGTATAGGAGCCTCACCCCCCGCCCTCTCCAAGGGGAGAGGGAGTTGCTATTCCCTGATCTCTTGAGAAGGGTTGCTTTGGAAGCTCCGGAGATGCGCGTACGCTTCACCACATCCCACCCGAAGGATATGAGCGACGAGACCTTGCACGTCATTGCTGAGATGCCGAATGTATGCAAGCAGATACACCTGCCCGTACAATCAGGTTCCGACAAGATTCTGAAACTCATGAACCGGAAATACACCTGCGAGTGGTACCTCGACCGTGTGGCAGCCATCCGCCGTATCATTCCAGACTGTGGCCTCTCCACCGATATCTTCGTGGGTTATCACAACGAGACGGAAGAAGACCATCAGCTGTCGCTGTCGCTGATGCGCGAGGTGGGCTATGACTCCGCCTTCATGTTCAAATACTCCGAACGTCCGGGAACCTATGCTTCGAAACACCTGCCCGATAATGTTCCGGAGGAAGAAAAAATCCGCCGTTTGAACGAACTGATAGCCCTGCAGACGGAACAGTCGGCCATTCAGAACCGCAAGGACGAGGGTAAGGAGTTTGAAGTGCTCGTTGAAGGCTTCAGCAAGCGCAGCCGCGAACAGCTGTGTGGTCGAACTGAACAGGGCAAGATGGTCATCTTCGACAAGGGCAATCATCATATCGGTGAATTTGTCCGCGTACGCATCACCGGCTCTACCAGTGCTACGCTGTTTGGTGAAGAGGTGTAAGTTTTTTGGTTTTAATTATTTTTATTATCTTTGCAGCCGATATCTGTTAACGTATGAGAGATTTCCTGAATGTGTTGCGGCGATTTGTGCCGCCTTATAAGAAATACTTGGTGCTGTCGGTCGTGTTCAACGTGCTGTCTGCAGTGTTGAACATCTTCTCGTTTATGGCATTGATACCTATCCTACAGATATTATTCAAAGTGGACGGTGCCGGCTCAGCAACACAACTGATGGAATGGGACTGGTCGAACTGGAAAGATGTACTTTCGAACAATGCCGACTACTATGTGCAGCAACTCATCGGTGAGGTGGGTGAAGCCAACACGCTGCTGATTATCGGTCTGTTCCTGGCGGTGATGACAGCCTTGAAGACGGGTGCCTACTTCCTGAGTTCGGCAACGATTGTGCCCGTTCGGACGGGCGTGGTCAGAGATATCCGTAACCAGCTGTATCAGAAAATCAATGCCCTGTCGTTAGGCTTTTTCTCGGAAGAGCGCAAAGGTGATATCATTGCCCGAATGAGCGGTGATGTGCAGGAGATAGAAAACAGTATCATGTCTTCGTTGGATATGCTGTTTAAGAATCCCGTGCTGATCGTCGCCTACTTCGTTGCGTTGATGGTCGTATCGTGGGAGCTGACGGTGTTTACTCTGGTCTTTGTGCCCTTGTTCGGCTGGTTCATGGGATTTGTGGGCAGGAAGCTGAAGCAGAACAGTATGAAGGCGCAAGCCCTGTGGAGTGACACGATGAGTCAGGTGGAAGAGACGCTGGGCGGTCTGCGTATCATCAAGGCTTTCTCTGCGCAGGAGAAGATGAATGCCCGTTTCGACCGTGTGAATACTGCCTACCGTGACAACATCATGCGGGTGAACATCCGTCAGCAGCTGGCTCATCCGATGAGTGAGTTCCTGGGAACGGTGATGATTATCATCGTATTGTGGTTTGGCGGCACGTTGGTACTGAGCGACAACCCCGTAATCAGCGGACCGACATTTATCTACTATCTGGTGATGCTCTATTCGATTATCAATCCGCTGAAAGAATTCTCGAAAGCGGGCTACAGCATTCCGAAAGGTCTGGCATCAATGGAGCGTGTGGATAAGATTCTGCAGGCAGAGGTAGAGATACAAGACCCCGCGAATCCGACACACATCAAGAGCTTTGAGCACCAGATTGAGTTCCGCCATGTATGGTTTGGGTATCAAGAAAGAGGAGTAAGGAGTGAAGACGAAAGGAGTAAGGAGAACGAAGAATCAATAAACTGGGTGCTGAAGGACATCAACCTCGTGATTCCGAAAGGTAAGACGATAGCTATCGTGGGACAATCGGGCAGCGGTAAATCGACCCTCGTTGACTTGATACCACGCTATTATGATGTACAAAAAGGTGAGGTTCTCATCGACGGCATCAACGTAAAAGACTTAGGCATTAATGACCTGCGACAGTTGATTGGCAATGTGAACCAAGAAGCAATTCTTTTCAATGATACCTTCTATAAGAATATCACCTTCGGTGTTGACAATGCTACCCAACAGCAGGTTGAAGAGGCTGCCCGAATCGCCAATGCCCATGAATTTATTATGCAGAGCGAGCATGGCTACAATACCAATATTGGCGACAGAGGAGGCAGATTGTCTGGTGGTCAGCGACAGCGTGTGAGCATTGCCCGCGCCATCTTGAAGAATCCGCCGATCCTGATTCTCGATGAAGCCACATCGGCTCTCGACACAGAGAGTGAACGACTCGTACAAGATGCATTAGAACGACTGATGAAGACGCGCACAACGGTAGCGATTGCCCATCGTCTGTCAACCATCAAGAATGCCGATGAGATTTGTGTCTTGCACGAAGGTCAGATTGTAGAACGCGGTACTCACGAGTCGCTATTGGAACAAGAGGGTTATTACAAAAAACTGCATGATATGCAGGCGATATAAGAAGGAGAGAAGGAGTAAGGAGAGAAGGAGTAAGTGATGAAAAAGAAGGGTGTATTAAATAATCTTTGGGCTTTGCTGGTCAACTTATTGTTGGCCTACATTGTGTATTTCATTTCCCGTACCGCCTACCTGTTGGAGAATTACAGTTCCTTTGCTGCCAATATCAATACGGAATCGTTGTGGAATTGGTATCGGGGCGGACTGCTGTTCGACACCTCTGCCATCATCTATACCAATGCTTTGTGGATCGTGTTGATGCTGTTCCCCTTGTGGCTGAAGGAAACACGTATCTTCCACCAGATTTGCAAGTGGCTGTTTGTCGTTGTAAATAGTCTGGCGCTGGTGCTGAACCTGATGGACTCCGTGTATTTCCCATATACCCTTCGTCGCACGACCACATCGGTTTTTCAGGAGTTTGACAACGAAAACAACTTAGGTGGCATCTTCCTGACGGAATTAATCAACCATTGGTATTTCGTTTTGCTCACAGCAGCTGTGGTCTTTGCCTTATGGAAACTATACCGCACACCGAAAATATCGTCCAAGGATTATTTGTCTGTACGCGAACGGCTATCGTTTACGGGCGTACACTTGCTGATACTGGCAGCCGTTGTTCCGCTGGCTGTCGGCGGTTGTCGCGGAGGCCTGCAGTCTGGTGTGCGCCCCATCACCATCAGCAACGCCAATCAGTATGTGAGCAGTCCGCAGGAATGTGCCGTTGTGCTCAATACCCCATTTGCCTTATTGAGGACATTGGGAAAGAGTGTGTTTGTGATTCCTGACTACTACAAGGATGAAGCATCCCTCAAAGCCGTCTATGATCCCATCCATGTTCCTGCCGACACCCTGCAGGCAAACAAGAAAAATGTGGTGATTCTGATTGTAGAAAGTTTTGGAAGGGAGTACATCGGAGCCTTCAACAAAACGCTTGACGGCGGCAAATATAAAGGCTATACACCCAATATCGACCGACTGATTGCCGAAAGTACCGTATTCGAATATTCCTATTGTAACGGACATAAGAGCATCGACGGTATGCCGAGTGTGCTTTGTAGCATTCCCATGTTTGTTGAACCCTTCGTCCTGACACCTTCCTCCATGAATACCTATACAGGTATTGCCGGGCTGTTGTCGGGCTGGGGATACGAGACTGCATTCTTCCACGGCGCCAACCGCGGCTCGATGGGCTTCCTCGCTTTCGCCAACAAAATTGGATTCCAGCAGTATTACGGAAGACAGGACTATGCTGCCGACAGTCGTTTTGGCGGAGACAACGACTTCGACGGCAACTGGGGCATTTGGGATGAACCGTTCCTGCAGTATTACTGTACCAAGATGGGTGAAATGAAGCAGCCGTTTATGACAGCCTTGTTCACCGTATCGTCGCACCATCCGTTTGAGGTTCCCGACCAGTACAAGAATACATTCAAGGAGGAAGGTCTGGAGATACACAAGTGTATCCGCTATACCGATATGGCATTGGGTAAGTTCTTTGCTTCGGCACGCAAACAATCTTGGTTCAAGAACACCATCTTCGTGCTGACCAGCGACCACACCAATATGAGCGATCATGCTGAATACAAAACCGACTTAGGCGAATATGTGGCGCCTGTCATCATCTACGACCCCAGCGGAACCATCGAACCAGGCATGAGAAAAGGAGTGGCACAGCAAACCGACATTCTGCCTACTGTCCTGGGAATTCTGGGATTCAACAAACCCTATCTGGCTTTCGGCTGCGACTTGTTTAATACCGCTCCTGAAGAGACGTATGCCGTCAACTACATCAGTGGTATCTATCAGTATGTGAAATACGGCTATGTGCTGCAATTTGACGGTACGAAAACAAAAGGCATCTATGCGCTGACCGATCGGCTGATGAAACATAATCTTATCGGTAAGGTTCCACAGCAACAGAAGATGGAACAGGAGTTGAAGGCTATCATACAACAATATATGACTCGTATGGTTAACGACCAACTGATGCCCTAAAGCCCCTGCCCCTCTCTGAAGGGAAAAAGAAAATGAAGCATTGAAAAAATGAAAGTACTACATTATATTGCCTATCTTATTGTTTACGGACTCTGGTTTCTGATATCATTGTTGCCGTTCTGTGTGCTGTATGTCTTGTCTGATGGACTATATCTGCTCATTACTTATGTGTTCAGATACCGCCATAAGGTTATCTGGAAGAATCTGACAGAATGCTTTCCAGAGAAAGACAAACAGGAGATACGCAAGATAGAAAAGGACTTTTATCAATGGTTCTGTGACTATCTGGTTGAAACCGTCAAACTGATGACCATCTCCAAGAAGAACTTGATGAAGCACATGACATTTACGGGTATGGAAGCGTTCAACAATGCGCTCAACAACAAACAGTCGTGTGCGCTTTATCTGGGGCATTATGGCAATTGGGAGTGGATTACATCATTGTCGTATTGGGTGCCGGAACACGTACTCTGCACACAGTTGTACCATCCGTTGGAGAATAAATATTTCGACCACCTATTTAAATATGTACGCGAACGTCAGCAAGGTGTGTGTATTCCAATGAAGGAATCTATCCGGAAAGTCATCAGCCTCACCAATGAAGGCAAGACGCTGGTGGTTGGTTTCATCGCCGATCAAGCACCGATGTGGAACAACATACACCACTGGGTTGACTTCCTGCACCACGAAACACCTGTGCTTACGGGCAGTGAGAAAATTGCAAAAAGAATGAATATGGCGGTGTTCTATGGAGATGTGACCAGTCGCAAGCGCGGTTATTACAACTGTGAAATGAAACTGATGACAGAGACACCGCAGGAACAGGAAGAGTTCAAGATTACCAACCTATACTTTGAGTTGTTAGAAGAGACCATTAAGAGAGTACCTCACCTTTGGTTGTGGAGCCATAACCGATTTAAAAGAACCCATGAGGAATTTGACCGACTCTTTGAGGTCACCAAAGAAGGTAAGGTGGTGTGGAAAGATGATGAAATGAGACATGCGAATAGCATTTGATGCCAAACGGATCGTTGCGAATGGTACAGGACTGGGCAGCTACGGCCGTACCTTGATCAATGCGCTGGCTGTCGAAAAACCGACAGATCAGTTCTTGCTTTATGCACCAGATCAAGGTCGCAACGATTTGCGCTGCCAGATTATTGAGCGACCCAATGTGTCGTTTGTTTATCCATCACGGATACCATTTCCTTTTTACAAGAGTTATTGGCGTTCCAAAGGTATCGTGAAACAGTTACAGCACGACGGAATTGATGTTTTTCACGGCTTGTCTGGGGAGTTGCCGATAGGACTGAAGGCTGCAGGCATACG
>CADBAP010000040.1 GCA_902792685.1 uncultured Prevotellaceae bacterium | reverse complement strand
CGTACAAGACCAGAGTCCAGTCATCTGTAAAACGATTGCAGATACGGTAACCCATAAGCTTCAGGAATTCATTACCGACTACCGTACCCGTAAGGCCCGTATCGACACAGAGTATTATCAAAAGCTGATGGACAAAGCCAAGAAAGAATACGAAGCAGTGCGCGACAAGTATGTACACATGGCCGATGCCAATACCGACGTGATTCTGGAGAGTGTCAACTCGAAACTGGAAGACTTGGAAAACGACATGCAGCTCAAGTACAACACCTATACGATGCTGCAGACACAGTATCAAGCCGCCAAAGCAAAGGTGCAGGAGCGCACACCCGCCTTCACCATCATCAAAGGTGCCGAAGTGCCTGTAAAGCCGGCAGGTCCCAAGCGCATGATCTTCGTTGCGGTGATGCTGATTCTTGCAACATTCTTTGTTTCTGGCTGGATATTGGCTAAGAAAAATTGATTTCGCGTCATTTCGTTTGCTTCATATTATCAGAATAGAACATGGTTATATCCTTAGTCCTTGTTTTTCTATTATGTCTGACATTGTCTTTCTTTGAAGAACGTATTAGAGAAAGAGATAAGATATTCATCTATATTCTGGTAGGGATAGCAATGATTCTGATAGCAGGACTACGTGAGCCTGGCTCCACCCCGGATTCAGATGGATACGAAATGATGCTGCATGGAAACACCGATGAAATATTGGAGGAAGCAACAGAGCCATCCTTTTCATTTATCTGTTCGATTATCAATTCCCTTTCATTAGGTGTCAATGCCTTATTTCTCACCTATGCTACGATTTCCATAGCCATTCACCTACCTGTTCTCTGGAAACTATCCAAAGACTTTTCCTTCACCATTCTCACCGTTTACATTTCATACTATTTTATGATGCATGAGATGGTGCAGATACGTGCCGGAGTAGCTGTAGGGCTGTTCCTTTGGGCAATCTATTTTTATGTTGAAAAGAAAAAAATGGCTGCTTTAGCTTGCATTCTCATCGGTATCTTGTTCCACTATTCTGCAGCAATGGGTCTGGTATTGTTTGGCTTGAGAAACGAATTGCCAAAGTGGCAGAAAATCGTGTTGTATTCGATTATACCTATTGGAATCGTGGTATATTTCAGCAATGTTGACATCTCGTATTTAATTCCTGATTCATTGATAGGAAATAAGTTGACCATTTACCGTGAAATGCGCGATAAAGGTCTTGAAGACGAACTGGCGGGTTGGCCGATGGAACGAAATCTGCTCATTTGGATGAATTTCGTACTTTACTATGCCTGCATTTATTATCATGAATACCTCTCGAAATATTGCAAATATGTTGTTATAGCCATCAAGTTGCAAGCCGTCGGTTTTTGTTTCCTTTTCTTTGTACATGGCTTCAGTTCTGTATTGGGAAACCGCATGAATGACTACTTCGGCATTGCGACCATCATTCTGTGGACGGCATCCGTCTGTGCTATCACTCCGAAGTTTGTCAGTAGGATTATCAGCAATTCTATCTCTACACTCAGATTTGTGACGAGTATGCTGCTTTATGCTCTTTCATTGTTGTACTTATAATCGCATCGCTATGAGTCTCAAAAAAAATTTCGTATACAGCAGCATCCTGACCGCTTCGACCTATCTGATTATGATTATCGTGTACCCCTATCTGTCACGAACGTTAGGTCTGACAAATATTGGTATCGTCAATTTTATCGATAATTTGGTCAACTACTTCGTCTATGTATCCATGATGGGAATCACGACTGTAGGTGTACGCGAGATAGCAGCCGTGAGGAACAACCGGCAGCGGTTATCAAAAGTCTTTATCTCCCTGCTGTCTCTAACAGGCATTACGACGATATTAGCGATTCTTGCCCTATGGATTGCGATGTACACAGTACCCACGTTGGCACCTTATCGCGATTTACTGTATGTTGGCCTCATTAAACTGGTGTTTAATCTATTTCTGATGGAGTGGTTCTTTATCGGAATGGAGGATTTCAAATACATCACCCAACGTTCCTTGCTTGTCAAGTTTCTTTTTGTGGCCAGTGTGTTTATCTTCGTCAGAGAATCCTCGGACTATAAATTATTTTTTATTCTTTCCGTATCCACAGTTGTCATCAATGCACTTGTCAATTTGATATACAGCCGCCGTTTTGTCACCTATTCCTTCAAGGATATTGATATCCGACCATTTTGGATATCTTTTATAACAATGGGCATCTATGTACTGCTAACCAATGTATATACATCGCTGAATGTTGTGTGGTTAGGTTTTGTAACTGATACCGATCAGGTGGGCTACTTCACGACAGCAATCAAGTTGCATACCATTATCATGGCCATTCTCACGTCATTTAGCAATATCCTGTTTCCCCGTGTTTCCAATTTGTTGGCAGAAGGAAACAAAGAAGAATACTGGACAAAGATCAACACCTCCTTTGATGCTATTTTTCTCTTTGCCTTCCCCACCATCTGCTTCATGTTAACCGCAGGTCCTGAACTGCTACACATATTTGTCGGCGATGGTTTTGAGGGGGCCTATCTGCCGTTGCGTATCATTGCACCTCTTGTTCTCATCATCGGTATCGAACAAATCCTAGTTATTCAGATTCTGATGGCCATGCACCAAGACAATATCGTTTTGTGCAATTCATTCATCGGAGCTGTGGTTGCTCTGTTACTGAACATTTTACTCACAGCAAGTATGGGCGCGAGCGGTTCCGCAGTGGTTTGGATTATTACAGAGTGTGTCATTATGATAGCTTCCATGATTATTATCTACAGTAAATATCAATATATCATGCCCTTTAGGCGTTTGCTTGCGTATTGTGCAGCGTATGCCCCGCTCCTGCTGGCATCCGTCGCTTTGTACTATTTCATTGACAATGGCTATGTACTTATTGTCATGGTGGGGTTGTTGACCCTGATATATATGGCCTTTACCGAACTGATTGTTCTGAAAAACAATATCGCCCGACAAATCTTGAAACTACCTAAATCATAATCGTGCATCATTAACAATGAAGTTTTCCGTTACCATACCTACCTACAAGTCACGCTTTCTGAAAGAAGCCATTGAGAGCGTTGTCGGTCAGACCTACGCTGATTGGGAACTTGTCATTGTTGATGACTGTTCACCAGAGCCACTGAAAGAGATTGTTGAGCCGTTTCTTTCTGACAGCCGTATCAGCTACTACCGCAATGAGAAAAACTGCGGTGCTGTCAACGTGGTGGATAACTGGAATATATGTCTTTCCCATTGCACAGGCGATTATGTCATCTGCATGGGCGACGATGACCGGCTTTTACCTAATTGTTTAGAAATATACAAAAAACTTATAGAAAGATATCCGACTCTCAACGTATACCATACAAGGACGGAGATCATCAATGAAAAAGGAGATGTGATTGATGTACAGGAAGAACGCCCAGAATGGGAGTCTGTTTTGTCACTCATATGGAACCGTTGGGATCATCGCAACAAGCAATTCATAGGCGACTTCTGCTATGCTACCGACTATCTGAAACATGCCGAAGGCTATTATCAATTACCATTAGCATGGGGTTCCGATGACATTACAGCTGCAATGGCTGCCAAAGAAAAAGGAATTGCCAACACACAGGCTTTTGGATTTCAATACAGGACAAATTCACAGACCATCACCAGTTCATCAGCTTATGCCAGAATAAAGCTAGAGGCTACGCTGACCCAATATAAATGGTTTGGTGAGTTATTGAAAGAATTGTCAACAAAAACGCTTTCTGAAGAAGATGCCTACTATATATCGATCATTGAAAAACCCAGAAAAGATTACTATTTCAATTCAATGGGAAAGGACTGTACAGACTATATCAAGGGACATCCACAAAGACTATTGGAATGTTATAAGTTGCTGAAGCCTGTCAAGTTTTCTTCTTTTTCCTACCTCAAATGGTATTTAAGTTCTATCTATCACACAATCATAAAATAGCTATTATGACGAAACGATTACTCATCATAACACGCTCCAGACTGAGTGAAAATAATGGGGGAGCAAATGCTTCTAAAGGCTTCATCCAATGTTTAGCAGATATATTTCAGAACTGTTCTGTTATCTGTCCAGTTTACGATGAAACGAAATATACTGCGCCACAAAACTGCACATGTTATCCATATCAGGATCAAAGAAATGTCATTTGCAAAGGACTTGATATGTATCGGGGACGGGTTTGTGCCAACGTGCCATTTGTCAAAAAGCACTTGCGCAACAATCAGTACGATATCGTTGTCATCGACCATAGCCTTGCTGGTACTTCACTTGTTAAAACGATAAAGGCTACCGGAGCCAAACTGATTACCATTCACCACAACGTTGAACGAGACTACAATGATGATAACCGAAAAGGATATTCCATACTCTACCGCCTCCCATATATACATTTTGCCAACAAAGCAGAAAGAGACTGTCTGCTTAACAGTGATATAAATTTAACGCTTACGGAAAAAGATGCCTCTACTTTCCGTAACTGGTATGAAAACAGGAATCTACACTTACATCATTGGGGAACTTTTAACTATCAACCATTTAAAGACAAACAGTTCGATTCAAAGAAAAAAGGCAAGATGTTTGTCATAACAGGCTCGCTATATTTTGAACAGTCATTACATCCCATTCTTGACTTTATCCACCGTTATTGGCCATTGCTTTTGCAAGAATGCCCAGAAGGTCAACTGATTATAGCGGGGCGTAATCCCGCTTCAGTTCTGACAGAAGCTTGCAAGCATCAAAAAAACATTACAATTATTCCTAATCCGGAAAACATGGATGAGGTTATTGAGAAAGCAGACTATTATATTAGTCCCGTCAATTTGGGAAGTGGGTTAAAGCTACGTATCATGGATGGATTAAAACAAGGGCTTCCTGTTTTATGCCATGATGTTTCGGCTTATGGATACGAGGATATCGCCAATCATAACTGTCTGTTTGCTTATCGTGATGAAGATTCTTTTATTTCCGCACTACGAAAGATGACATCTTCAGATATCAGTCAAGATTCTGTCTATCAGACTTTTCGAAATTTTTTCTCTACAGAAACAGGTTCAAAGCGTCTGCTTGAGATTCTGAAAAATGAAAATTTGGATATCTGATTGTCACATAAAATAGATTCAGAAACAATATGAAAGTAGCTTATTTAGGTAAAATACAACTGTCGGATACAGACCTGCCTTTTTTGCATGAAGCGCAACAAATGGCAGACGTAACCTACTTTATAGAGATCACCCCCCGATTCCTGCAGGGGCCAGCTTTTAACATTCAGCACATTTATAACAAGTCTGGATTGTTCAAAGCCACAGATATCTATCCGGAGTTCAACAAATTGGATGGGTTCATCGACCTCAACAAGTGTTATGTGCTAAACACCTGCGGCAGGATGTGGCTATTGAAGTCGTTTTGGACGAACTTTTTGCTGATGCTCTTTCTGATACGCAACAAATTCAATGTAATACATTTGACTTGGCCGCCCAACATCTATGAGTTCATACTCTATGTATTGCGGAAGCGCATGCTTCTGACCGTACACGACCCCATTCCTCATACAGGTTTCAACACGTTTATCGTACGGATCAGAAGAACGTTTGCCTTCAGACTGATACCCTACTTCATTTTATTCAACAAAGCGCAGCGACAAGAATTTATCGACCTGTACCATTTCAACGAGCAACGCGTTATTGACGAAAAGATGAGCTGTTGCACATACTTGAAAACGGTGGAACCTGAAACCGAGAACATCCCTCAAGAAGGTTCTTTCATTCTCTTTGCTGGCAGAATATCAACATACAAAGGGTTAGATTATTTGCTGCCGGCAATGAAACAGATTCACGAGCAACACCCTTCATGTAAATTGATTGTCGCCGGAAAAGGAAAATACCACTTCGATATTTCACCCTACCAACAACTCGACTACATCGATATCCGCAATCGCTTCATCCCAGACAATGAACTGGTAGCACTCATTCGCAACTGTGCTTTCATGGTATGTCCTTATACGAATGCCACCCAGAGTGGAGTCATCATGTCTGCCTATGCCTTCAACAAGCCTGTTGTAGCTACAAATGTTGGCGGACTACCAGAGATGGTACGCCACGAGCACTATGGATTAATCGTGAAGGAACAAGATGTGGATGCACTTGTCGAGGCTCTTTCCACGCTTTGGGAGAATCAAGAAAAGGTGGAAGAATTCTCAAAGGAAATAGAACAAGACTACCAAACAGGAATGCTGTCGTGGAGAAAAACGGCAGAAGATATAATTTCCATTTACAATTCACGTTATAGTAATAAAGGCTGAAGAAACTATGATTATACGCAGTAAAGCACCATTACGATTAGGATTGGCAGGGGGAGGCTCTGATGTTGCTCCCTACTGTGACATCTACGGAGGATTAGTACTCAATGCGACCATCAACCTCTATGCCTATTGTACCATTGAAGAGACTGATGACCAGCAGATTTCTATTTGCTCATACGACGCTGATGTCAACAAGTCTTATCCGCTGACATCTCAGCTGGAAATTGATGGTGAAGCAAGTCTAATCAAAGGAGTATACAATAGGGTTGTCAAAGACTTCCATCTACAGCCTCAGTCATTTCGTATCACCACTTATAACGATGCGCCGGCAGGCTCTGGACTAGGTACATCTTCTACGATGGTAGTATGTATCCTGAAAGCTTTCGTTGAATGGAAAGGTCTGCCGCTTGGCGACTATGAGATAGCAAAACTGGCTTACGAGATTGAGCGTAAAGACCTGCAACTCAGCGGTGGCAAACAGGATCAGTATGCGGCTTCCTTTGGCGGATTTAATTACATCGAGTTCATGAAAGACGACATCGCCATTGTAAATCCACTGAAAATCAAGCGATGGGTTATCGATGAACTGGAAGCCTCCATGCTTCTTTACTTCACAGGTCGTTCACGCTCTTCTGCAGCTATCATTGACGAACAGAAAAAGAACACCCAACAAGGCAAAGGCGATGCCATCGAGGCGATGCATAAAATCAAGCAGAGTGCTATCGATACCAAATTAGCTCTGTTGAAGGGAGATATTAACGCCTTTGCTGATATTCTACGCGAAGCCTGGGAAAACAAAAAGAAAATGGCAAACAATATCACCAACCCGATGATTCAGCAGGCGATGGATGTAGCGATGAAGGCTGGAGCCAAAGCCGGAAAGGTTTCGGGTGCCGGTGGTGGCGGTTTTATCATGTTCGTTGTTGAACCCACACGCAAAAAGGAGGTTGAAGAGGCTTTGAAACAACTCAACGGCTTCGTGATGCCCTTCAATTTCAGCGATGGCGGTGCTCATGGATGGAAGATATTCGATACTGATAATGTAAAAGCGTTTTAAGACTATGGAACAAAATATCAACATTCATATAGAAAACCTTATCAGCCGCTACCCTGCTCTTGCATGTTGCAAAGAGACTATCCAGACGGCTTACGACATACTGAAACAAGCCTATACGGAGAAACGCAAACTATTGGTTTGCGGAAACGGAGGTTCAGCATCAGACAGCGAACATATCGTAGGCGAACTCATGAAAGAGTTCAAACTGAAGCGCGAGGTGTTCAAGGATCAGGCGGAGGCGATGAAAAGAATCGACCCGGAACTTGGAGTCGTCCTTGCCAAACATCTTCAAGGAGCGTTGCCTGCCATCACACTGACAGGTCATTCGTCACTAACGACAGCCTTCATGAACGACAGCAATCCAGAACTCATTTTTGCCCAGCAGGTAAACGGATATGGAAAGGCTGGCGACGTACTTTTGGGGATTTCCACATCTGGCAACAGCCACAATGTGCTGTATGCGGCTGTAACGGCTAAAGCCAAAGGACTGAAGGTGATTGGGTTGACAGGACAAAAGGACTGTAGGCTTGCGAAACTGGCTGATGTCTGCATTCAGGTTCCCGAGACAGAAACCTATAAGATTCAGGAACTGCATCTGCCCGTGTATCATTGTCTATGCATGATGCTGGAAGAACATTTCTTTGGAGTTAACTCCAACTCCTAAACGACCAAACGACGAGTCACCAAAACGACTAAAGATATGAAAGTAGTCATCATGGCTGGCGGCAAAGGAACGCGCATCGCGTCCATCGCCAACGACATACCCAAACCAATGATTCAGATTGGCGGCAAACCAATCCTGGAACACCAGATTGATAACCTGAAAGCCTGTGATTTGACGGATATTATTTTGGTGATTGGACATTTAGGAAATGCCATCAAAGACTACTTCCAAGATGGTAAGAACTTTGGTGTCAACATCTCCTATTTCACAGAAGACCACCCACTGGGTACGGCTGGGGCTTTGTTCAAGATGAACCTGACCGACGATTTTCTGTTGTTGTGCGGCGATGTGATGATTGATGTTGATTTCAACCGCTTTATTGCCTTCCACAAACAACATCAGGCTTGGGCAAGTCTGATGGCTCATCCAAACGGACATCCCTACGACAGTTCCTTGTTGGTAACAGAAATTCTGGAACCGCAAGAGAAAGGTGGTGTTCCTGTAGAAAGCCATCGTGTAACGGGTTGGCTCAACAAGGAGGACGAACGGCTATACTATAAGAACCGCGTGAATGCAGGAATAGAAATCATTTCCCCTGCCCTGCTCGCTGAAACCATGAAACACTTCACGCCTCGCCATCCAGAACAGCCTGACAAGATTGACTTGGATCGTGATGTGCTGAAGCCCAACATCAAGAGCGGAAGAATATTTGCCTACGACACCCCAGAGTATATCAAAGATATGGGTACCCCTGACCGTTTCAATGAGGTTGAACGCGACCTAAAGAGCGGTAAGATCGCAGCCCGTAATCTCAGCAAGAAGCAGAAAGCCATCTTCCTGGATCGCGATGGAACCATCAACATCTACAAAGGTTTCCTCACGAAGGAAGAAGATTTTGAATTGATTCCTGGAGTAACAGAGGCGATTAAACTTGTCAACCACTCAGGCTACCTAGCTATCGTTGTCAGCAACCAACCCGTCATCGCTCGCGGCGACTGCACGTTTGAGGAGCTACAAACCATCCACGAAAAGATGGAAACATTGCTTGGTAAAGAAGGAGCGTTCGTAGATGCTATCTATTACTGTCCTCACCATCCCGACAAGGGTTTTGAGGGTGAGCGGCCTGAATACAAGTTTGATTGCAATTGTCGAAAACCCAAGCCCGGTTTGCTGCTGCAGGCCGCAAAGGATTGGAATATCGACTTGTCTCAGTCGTATATGATTGGTGATAGTACAAGAGATTTGGAGGCAGGCAGGAATGCAGGATGCAAGCAATCCTTGCTCATCAACGAAGAGAACAGTTTGAGAACTGTCATTCAAGACCTTTTGAACTGACCTTTTCCATCAGAGCCTCAATAGTCTGCATAATCTTTTCTTTGCAGAAACGTGTTTCTATCACGGATTCTACAGCGTTACCGATTCGTTGCTTATCCGCATCTGTCATCTCTAACATTCGTTGGAAACCTAAAGATATGTCATCTATATTTTCTGGATCACAACAGATGCCCAATCCGTATTCTTCAATGATTTCTTGTCCTGCACCTCTGATGATGCCAAAGATTGGCTTTCGTGATTGTAAATAAGACTGAAGTTTGAACGGTTCGGTTTTGTCGATGCCGGCTTTGGGCGTTAAGGGCAGTACGAGATAGTCGCAAGCTTTCAGCACACTTGCTATTTCCTGATATGGAACACGTCCGTGAAACTTGATGTTTTCACACCCTAATTCGTTCACGACTTCTTTGATGAGCGGCAAATACGAACCGTCGCCAACGATATTTAGAACAGCATTGTTCAAATTTGCCTTCGCAAATCCACGAACGGTATTCTCCAGATTCTGCGCCTTCGATATATTTCCAGTAAAAACGAAATTTGACTTCAACTTGTCAAACGACAAAGATGAAGGCTGTTCGTCTGTTTGCATCTGCCAATTGGGAGCATAAGTAATATCAGCATGAGGAGCATATTCTCGGATAGTGTCGGCAAAACGCTTGCTGCTGATCATGACGGCATCCGCATTTCTATAAACCTTCCTGATAATATGATTGACGGTAGTAGATATTGGGAAGACACGCGGGAATCCATACATATAAACGGTATCAGGCCATATGTCGAAACTCCATACGATAACAGGGATTCCGAATTTCTTTTTGGCATAGATAGCTGGCAAAGCCAAGGAAAGAGGTCCTGTGTGATAAACGATGATTAAATCGATGTCATTGACGATATTTTCAATAACATCTTCTCCACGTTTCACATAGTGAAAATAGTTCCAAATCTTTTTTACCTTGCTTTCCTTGTATCCTTCAACAATATCAAATCGATGAATCTCAATCTCACTCCATTTTTCCACCGAATGTTTTTCATTCTTGTATTCCGGATAGACATAACCAAAGGGATACGACGGCTGACGAGTCATCACCTTCACGTGATGACCTTTTGCCACCAAAGTCTTGGCAAAGTCGTTGACATGAAAGTTTTCAGGATAGAAGACTTCTGTTACTATTAGGATATTCATTATTTCCGCCAAATCATTTTATTCACAATCCCCACATAGCTTTGGATGAGCTTGATGACCTTTGTCGATACGTTCTCATCTACGTATGCCGGAACGATACAGGCATCATCACCATTGGCATGCATACTGACAGCTAAATCAACAGCTTGCAGCACTTGTTCCGATGTGATGGAACCAATCGTAAACACACCTTTATCCATAGCCTCAGGGCGCTCAGTACTGGTACGGATGCTTACTGCCGGGAATCCAAAGAATGCTCCTTCCTCAGGAACGGTTCCACTATCGCTTACCACGCAGAAAGCATTCTGCTGAAGTTTGTTATAGTCGAAAAAGCCCAGCGGCTTGTGCTGGATTACCTTGTCATTGAACTTAAAGCCACGCTTCTCAATCATTTTCTGACTTCTCGGATGGCAACTGTACAGTACAGGCATGTTGTATGTTTCTGCCATCGTGTTCACAGCATTCATCAGCGAGAAGAAATTCTGCTCATTATCAATATTCTCCTCACGGTGAGCTGAGAGCAGAATATACTTACCTGCTTCCAAGCCCAGATCTTGAAGTACGGTGCTCGCTTCTATTTGCGGGAGAAATTCTTTCAAGACCTCAGCCATCGGAGAACCGACAACATAGGTGTATTCAGGCTTTACACCTGTATCAAGGATATAGCGACGGGCATGTTCACTATAGCAAAGATTGACATCACTGGTCACATCCACAATGCGGCGAATCACCTCCTCCGGCAAGTTCTCGTCCTTGCAGCGGTTTCCTGCCTCCATGTGGAATACAGGAATCTTCAAGCGTTTGGCTGAGATGACACACAAACAACTGTTCGTGTCGCCCAGTACGATAATGGCATCGGGCTTCACCTCAGCCATCAGTTCATAGCTTTTGGCTATTACGTTACCCATCGTCTGCCCAAGGTTGTCGCCAACAACACCTAAGTAATAATCCGGCTCACGCAGACCCAAATCCTTGAAGAAGACCTCATTCAATGTGTAGTCATAGTTCTGACCCGTATGTACCAATACCTGGTCAAAGTACTTGTCTGCCTTCTTGATGATAGCAGACATCTTTATGATTTCTGGGCGTGTGCCCACAATAGTCATCAGTTTTAATTTACTCATGTCCTTAACTGTTTGAATCGTGAAACTTGAAACATGAAACTAAAGAGCGTAATGAGGGTACATTTCTTTGTGCTTAGTCACCCATTCGGCCAATTCTGATACCATTTGCTCATAGTCGGGAATCAGATAGCCAAAGTCGAACTTTGTTCTCTTCAATGATTTGTCGGCAATGATGCCATCCACAGGATTGATGGTGATAGCATCATTTCGGAAATAATGGTTGAACAGCTTGCATAATTCATACTTGCTGATACCATGATCGGGTACCGTATTATACAATCCATGCGCTTTCTCCTTGGCAGCCTGCTCCATCGTCTTAGCCAACTGCAAAGTAGTCTGTCCCGTCCAGATGGTCTTGGTATAGCCGTTTATCTGTCCTTCCTGATGCAGGAACCAGTTTAGGAGACCAATACCGTTGGGGTTGATATCGGGACCGACAATGCTATTGCGCAAGGTAATGTTCTTCTCGTCGTTCAACTCGCCAAGTGCTTTTGAACGGTCATAAAATGTTGTGCCGTCCTGGAAGTCGTCCTCTGTGTATGAACCTTTCTTGCCAGAGAAGACGCAGTCGGTACTCATATGGATAACCTGCGTATCTGTTCCTTCTGTAGTCTTAGCCAGGAAGTGGGGGAAATAACTGTTCAGGAAAGTAGCAAGTGCATGATTCTGTTCGGCAAACTGATTCAGTACACCAATACAATTGATGACGCTGTCATAATGCCCTTCCAGAATCACCTTTGCGATGGTTTCTGTATCAAAGGCATTTCCTGCAAAACTCTTGATGTATTTGGACTCTCTGAGGTCGAAACCGTACACGTCATGTCCCTGCTCCTGAAGGTACAGGCTGATGGTGTGACCAGCCATTCCGTTGCACCCGCATATAAAAAATTTCATAATTCTTTAACCTTTAACCGTTAAACATTAACCATTACTCGCTGCGGTAATCACGTGCCTTTGCTTTAGGCTGCAAACCTAAATCCTCGCGAATGAAGTTGAGCTTCAAGAGAAGTTCCTTCATACCTTCAACGTCCAGACGACGCGTATTGTGAGAGTGGTATTCCTCTACGTTTTCCACCTTATGGTCGCCTTCCGTAAAGTACTTGTCGTAGTTCAAGTCGCGATTATCGCAAGGAATCCGGTAGTAGTCACCCATATCAATAGCTTTCGCCATTTCTTCGCGAGTTACCAGTGTCTCATACAATTTCTCGCCGTGACGGGTACCAATCACCTTCACTTCCGTCTCACCATACTTCGGATTGATCTTGGCGTAAGTCTGTTTCAAGGCTTCTGCCAGCACGTCAAGCGTAGCAGCAGGAGCTTTCTGCACAAACAGATCGCCGTTTTCACCGTGCTCAAAAGCATATATGACCAAATCTACCGCATCATCCAGCGTCATCATGAAACGCGTCATATTCGGGTCGGTGATGGTGATGGGTTTGCCTTCCATCATCTGCTCAACCCAAAGAGGAATCACGCTGCCGCGTGAAGCCATTACGTTGCCGTAACGGGTACAGCAAATGGTTGTCTTGGCATTGACGCCAAGAGCACGTCCTTGAGCAATCGCCACTTTCTCCATCATGGCTTTTGAAATACCCATTGCATTGATAGGGTAGGCGGCTTTGTCTGTAGAAAGAACAACAATGTTTTTCACACCGTGAGCGATGGCGCTCAACAGTACATTATTCGTGCCTTCCACATTGGTGCGGACAGCCTCCATCGGAAAGAATTCACAGGAAGGAACCTGTTTCAATGCTGCGGCAGAGAAGACATAATCGACTCCGTCCATCGCGAAATCCACAGCCTCCCGTTGACGCACATTACCGATGTAGAACTTCACTTTATGAGCCACTTCTGCATAGTTTGCCTGCAGGAAGTGCCGCATATCGTCCTGTTTCTTTTCATCACGTGAGAAAATACGGATTTCACCAATATCTGTTTTGAGGAAACGGTTCAGCACAGCATTGCCAAATGAGCCTGTTCCTCCCGTTATGAGTAAAGTTTTATCTTTAAATCGCGACATTATACTTTTAGTTTATAAGATGTATTTGTGAATCATCAAATCATGATTATTACAATAACGTCACAATATTATATAATATTGTACGTTCTATTAGAAAAGATGAAGAAAAACAGCATATATCTGATACTGCTTTTGTTATGCCTGTTGCCAGTAACGGCAAGGGCTAATGGTAAGATGCCCATTATTGCCTATTGGGGCGTGCCTGACTATGCCACTTCCGATGAGGCGTTTCGCACGTTCAGCGAATGCGGATTCACCGTCAGTCTCTATCCTTATTCCTCATACGACAAGCTGTTGAAAGCATGCAAGATCGCAGAGAAATACGGGGTGGGCATCATCGGAAACTGTCCTGAATTACACAGTAAGACTACGACGGTAGCTCGTACATTGAAACAGGAAAACGGTTTCTTTGGCTATCTGATACAAGACGAGCCGACCGTTCCGCAGATGCGTCAACAGCAGCAGCTCATCAGTCGTATCAAAACCACCGATTCGACACATTGTTTCTATATCAACCTCTTGCCTTTCTATAACCCTGCCTGGATAGAACCCAGCACCAAAGCCAAGAACTATCCGGAATACTTGAAAGCAGCTGCTGCAACATCGTGTCAGCAAATATCATTCGACCACTATCCCGTTACGACAAACGGCATTCGTCCTACGTGGTATCAGAATCTGGAAATGGTTAGGAATGAAAGTCTTTCATCAGGCAAACCTTTCTGGGCCTTTGTGCTATCCACTGCTCATGATGTTCCATTCAATGAAGGAAACTACTATCCTGTCGCCACATTATCTTCGCTACGGCTTCAGATTTATTCAAATCTCGCCTACGGAGCACAGGCTATCCAGTATTTCACCTATTGGAATCCTGGCGAAAACGACAAATGGCATTATCACGATGCACCTGTTACAACCAGCGGGAAAAAGACGAACACCTGGTATGTCGTCCAGCAGATGAACCAGGAGTTGAAGACCACCGCCAAACTATTCTATGGCGCAAAGGTTACGAGCGTCAAGCACATGAAAGTGATTCCGCAGGGATGCAGCAAACAAACCTCGATACCCGTCAACCTCAGTTCCCTGAAAATTGTCAGCAGCAAAGGTGCCGTCATTTCGCAGTTCGAGAAAAACGGACACATCTATTTGGCTGTTGTCAACAAAGACCTTCAGGCATCCATGCGGTTGCTGGTCAAGGCAAAAAACAGTACACCTCGTCAGCTCACCAAAAAGCTTCTGGAAAAATCCATGAAGTCATACTATGACATCGACGCAGGCGACATTCTGCTGTTCAGATTATCATAGTTGCCATTATTTCTACCACAACCAGTCTTTCGTGAAAATTATACAAAAAAGCATAACGCAAATTTGTATAATCAAAAAAGAATGCGTATCTTTGCACCGTTCTAATATGCTACTAGTATGACAAATCCCTTTTTAACCTACGGGTACAACGGTCCGGAATTCTTCTGTGACAGAACAGAAGAAACGAAGCGGCTTACGTCACTGCTTGTAAATGGCAATCATGTTGCGCTCATCTCGCCCAGACGTATGGGCAAGACTGGACTTATCAAGCACTGCTTTGCACAGGAAGGAATCCGCAATGACTACTATCTTTTTATCGTCGATATCTATGCAACAAAGTCACTGTCTGAGTTTACGTATGCCTTAGGTCGTAGCATTCTATCTGTTCTCAAGTCACAAGGCCGGAAAGCCTGGGAGCGATTTCTTCAGATTGTTGGTTCACTCCGAACTGGTATAACGCTGGATGCTCTCGGACAGCCCAGCTGGAATCTTCAGACTGGCGATATTAAGATGCCACAAATCACCTTGGATGAAATTTTCAGTTACCTTTCATCTGCAAACAAACCATGCTTAGTAGCTATTGACGAGTTTCAGAGTATTGCTGATTATAAGGAGACCAATGTGGAAGCACTGCTTCGCACACATATTCAGGACTGCAACAATGCATGGTTTGTCTTTTCCGGTTCAAAGCGCCACATGATGGGCGAAATGTTCTTCTCGCCTGCCCGTCCTTTCTATCAAAGTTCAACAACCCTGTCGCTCAAGCCAATACCAGAAGAAGTATATGCGTCATTCATCATAAAGCACTTTCAAGACTCCGGTCGGACTATAAAGCATGAGGCTATAGCTTATCTCTACCAACGATTTGAAGGCACCACTTGGTATATACAGAAGATTTGCAACGAGGTTTATGCATCAACTGATCAGGGGGCGACTGTCACTGTTGCCGATATTGACATAGCTATCAAGCAAGCCATTGATGAGAAAGACGATGTCTATCAGGACACAATGAACAGGCTTACCGCCAAACAAAAAGCTTTGCTTACAGCTTTAGCACATGAAGGAAAGGATGTCCAACCCACCAGCGGACATTTCGTCAGAAAGTATAATTTGCCGTCAGTCAGTGCAGTACAGCGCAGTTTGTCATCTCTGTTAGGCAAAGACTTGATTACATATGAAAACGGGAAATACTTTATTTATGACTACTTCCTAAATGAGTGGCTCTTGAGCCGATAATTATTGCTTTTCTTTCCTACCACAACCAGTCTTCCTCTTCGCTGTCGTAGTTGAGCGGACCTTGCCAACCGTGAAGGCGGCAGCTTTCTTACTAGAAAAATTTTCTTGATTTATT
>CADBAP010000039.1 GCA_902792685.1 uncultured Prevotellaceae bacterium | reverse complement strand
CGCTGTGTGTTGAAGAAAGACGAATTTCAGGCTTTCGAGAAAAATTTCTACAAATAACTTACTCAACTTTCGTGAGTTAAAATGGAAGTTTCGTCCTGCGCGTAGCGCATAATCCCCATGAGCAAAGCGAATTAGCTCCCTCTTTTAACTTCCACTTTAACTCCCGAAATTTGAGTACAATAATCAATTCTGTTTTTTTAATTCCTCTGGAATAGTCGGCATAGCACCATTCTGTGTGCAGACATAAGCACTTACTTCGACAGCCTGTTTATGGGCTTCAGCTACAGACTTGCCATTGAGGATAGCAGCACAGAAAGAACCTGTGAAGGAATCACCGGCACCGACCGTATCGGCCACTTCCACCTTCGGCGTGTTCTGGAATGACACCTGACCAGGAGTGAAGACATAGGAACCATTGGTGCCACAGGTGAGAACGAGCATGTCGAGATTGTACTTACCCAGGATGAGCCAGCACTTGTTTTCGATATCCAGACCGGGGTAGCCAAACATACGACCGATAGCAACCAACTCCTCGTCGTTGATTTTCAATACATTGCAGCGTTTTAGCGACTCTGCGATAACCTCCTTGGTGTAGAACTGCTGACGCAGGTTTATGTCGAAAATCTTCAAACAGTCTTTCGGTGTGTCATCAAGGAATTGTCGAATGGTTGCCCATGATTTCACATTACGCTGAGCCAACGAACCGAAACATACGGCACGACAATTTTTTGCCACCTCACAGATCTCTGGTGTATAGGGGATGTTATCCCACGCCACATTCTCGCGGATTTCATAAGCGGGAATACCATCACCGGAAAGTGTCACCTGCACGGTTCCCGTGGGATATGGCACTGTGGGCATGAGGTACTTCAAGTTGTGTTCCTTCAATGCCTCGATGGTCTCTTCTGCCAGTTTATCTTCGCCCAGCGCACTTACAGCCAGCGTATTTTCACTACCCAAAAACTGTCCTGCATGGTATGCAAAGTTGGCAGGTGCTCCGCCGAGTTTCTTTCCTTCGGGAAGCATGTCCCACAGTGCTTCACCGAGTCCTACTACATATCTTTTCATTATCTTGTTAAATTAAGGTTAGTTGTTTAATGTTTCACGCGCGGTATAAAGGTAAACAGATAGATGACACCAATGGCCATAATAGCTACAGCACCAGCTTGTCCGACAGCATCGCTGCAGAAACCCATGATAAGCGGGAAGATGGTGCCACCAAACAAGCCCATAATCATCAGTCCTGACACTTCGTTTTGTTTATCAGGTACTGAGAGTAAGGCCTCCGAAAAGGCCATCGAGAAGATATTGGAGTTTCCATAGCCTACCAACGCAATGGCGGTATAGAGCATCGCCTTCGATTCACCTACAAACATCAGTACCATACTGGCAGCCATGATGACTACGCTGAAGATGAAGAACCAACGTGTTTTCATCACACGGAGGAAAAACGAACCCGTCAGCGAACCTATCGTACGGAAGATAAAATATAAAGAGGTGGCAAAGGCGGCTTCGTTGAGCGACATGCCTACCCGCTCTATCAACAGTTTCGGAGCAGTGGTATTGGTACCCACATCGATACCCACATGACACATAATAGCGAAGAACGAAAGCAGCACAACAGGCTTACCCAATAGGCGCAGGCAGCCTACATACTCAGCTACCAAGCCCTCTCTTGCGCCTTCTTTCTCTACTCTTACCTCTTCCTTAATAGGTGTTACCCACAACAGTAAGGAGGAAATGATGCCTACTACCAGATAAACGATAAACAACACTCGCCAGTCGTAGCCAAACGACGGAATGACCTTGGTGGCTCCCCACATAGCCAGATAGGGTGCAAGGAAAGAAGCGATGGCCTTGACAAACTGTCCGAAGGTTAGTGTCGATGCCAGATTCTTGTCACCGATAATCAACATGGCCAACGGGTTGATACTGGTCTGCATCAACGCATTGCCGATACCCAGCAGCGAGAAAGCCACGAGCATCACAACAAAACTATTGCCTAGTAGAGGGATGAAAAGTGATACCACCGTAATGATCAACGACAAGAGCACCGTCTTTTTACGCCCTATCTTGTTCATCAGCATACCCGTAGGCACCGAGAAGATGAGAAACCAGAAGAATACCAACGAGGGGAAGATATTTGCCGTAGCATCGTTGAGTCCCAGGTCTTCTTTCACGTAATTAGATGCGATACCCACTAAGTCAACAAAGCCCATGCAGAAGAAACTGAGCATCACGGGTATCAGATATATTGATTTGTTTTGTTTCATAAGGTTTTCTGAGCCTTTTAAATTATTAAACAAATATTGCTGTAGCGGACTGTTCAACACCCAAATCCCCATTGGAAGGGGACTTGGGGTTATTCAGCCCTCCAACTTAGGGGGCTAAGGAATAAATCGTTGCCTTTCCTCCCTTGACAGAGATTTTGCTATATGGTTCTGAAGGAAATACCAAGTTGGTCATCGCCATCTTGCCATCAGCATCGAAGGCTTCGATAGAACTGTGATCGACAAAGATACGCAACTGCTTGATGTCGCCATACGTGGGGGCAATCGTCTTCACAGGGAAGTTTTCACTGAAACTGGCATAGCTGCGCGTGCGATCCATCGCAAACTCATGCTTGGCTGCATCGTAAGTCATTACGACCTGTTCGCCAATGGAGTTCGACAACACAATCTCTGTGCTACCCTTCACATCAACGACAATCTCGCAAGCCTGCGACAATTTGTTGAGAACCTTTCCACGCAGTGCCAACAGTTCCTTGGAAGGTGTGACACGACAATATACCTCTCCTTCGTGTTCGAAGAGACCCAGGTCGCGTGGCACACTGTTGGCAGAACGGAATTGCTTTGTCGGCACCTGGTTGGCATACTGCCAGTTCGACATCCACGCCAGCGCTATATGACGACCATCGGGAGCATTGTCGAAGGTAACAGTAGCATAGTGGTCCTTGCCATAGTCCATCCATTTTGTTTCCTCCGGTGCATCATCACAGGTGAACTTCTTACCATCGAAATCACCGATAAAATACTGAGTGGCACTACCACCGAAGGGACCACCCGGATTGATGTTGCAAATGAGCATCCACTTCTCCTTGTCGGTACCATTGATGTGGAGCTTCATCAAGTCGGGACACTCCCAAACACCATCATGGCAGCCATATTCCTTACCAAAGGCACTTTCGTAGGTCCAGTTGGTCAGGTCCTTTGAACTGTAGATATACATTTCCTGACCAGCAGCAAGAATCAGGTTCCATTTCTGAATTTCCGCATTCCAAAACACCTTCGGGTCACGGAAATCTTCTTCGGTGCTTACCAACACGGGATTGGCCTCATACTTTTGGAACGTGATGCCGTTGTCTGCCGATACAGCCATCGACTGCACCTGACTCTTTCCTGCCGAGGTGTAGAAGGCCACTACACGGTCGTTCTGCTTATCAACCACACACGAACCGCTGAAAATCTGCCCCAAGGCATCGGGTTCAATTGCGGTGGGCTGCGCTTCCCAGTGAATGAGGTCACGCGATGTAGAGTGTCCCCATGTCATATTCTCCCACATAGAGCCGTAGGGGTTCCACTGATAATACAGATGATATACCCCGTCTTTATAGAACATTCCATTGGGGTCGTTCATCCATCCGTAAGCAGGAGTGTGGTGATACGTGGGGCGGTACGTTTCACGGTTCTTCGTGTCAAACGTGTCGCTCAGCTTCATCTCTTTCCAGCAGAGAAAGTCTTTCATTGCTCCAGTAAAACGACGGTCACCATGGAATGTGATATCCAGTAACAGATGGCTGTTTTTATCCACGTTATCTGCATAACGTGAAATCTCTAACGGCACATAATAGTCCACCTTGTCAACGGCCAGTCTGACATTCAGCGACTGCACCAAATGACTACCTACCAGTACATGTACCTCGGCTATGTCTTCTTTCTCCTGCACAGGCAGCAACAGATACTTCTTGTTGATTTCCACACGCTTCATAGCGTGGCTTTTACCAAGAATCTGCAAAGTTGTCTGTGCCTGTACCATACAGCACAGGAGAACAGCCACTGCGGTTAATAAAAGTTTTTTCATCTCGATATCGATTTTATTTCATCATCACCTTCTTGCCGTTGACCACAACGACTCCTTTGTAATTATTACCAACACGCTGGCCGGCAAGGTTGTACATCGGAGCCTCATTGTCAATTGTCAACTGTCCATTGTCAATTGCATTGATACCTGTCGCATCTTTCTTGACAAGAACAACATCGGTAAAGTTGAAGGCTACGCCAGCCTCCTTGTTACACTGAATCATAAGACGGTCTGTGTTTTCGAGTGCAGCTGCCATATCGAAGTTTTCAAGGCTGAATTCAGCATAGTTGTTGGTCATAGTCATTGTACTCTGGTCTGCCAGCTTACCACCTTCGCCCCAACTTGTCAAAATGTTGATGGTGTAGTCGGTGCGGTTAGCCTCTGAAATGAAACGGATTGCTTTGATCTTGCTCCAGTCAACGCCTAAGAAGCAGTTCTTAGTAATCTCCAAAGTGCTCCAATCATCCATCCAGAAAAAGCCGCTCCATACTGTCATATCGTCAATGCTCTCTTTGCCGTCACCATACCATATCTTAGTGGCAGTGAAGTCCTTACCGCAAACCTCAAGACCATACTCCTGTAGGTATGCAAGCATTTCGGTAGTAGCATATACCTTCACATCGCTATTATCAGAAAAGATAAAGTGCGCAAAACGTGTGCCAGGGAGCATGGTCCCATTACTGTGCAGCTCTATAACTTCGCCCGCTGCGTCTTTGAATTCGATGACAAGTACGTCACCAAGCTTCATGTCGGCAAACTTGGCAGCATCGATTTTCAGGGTGTTATCCCATGCTACTGCATGCTCACCAGTCCAAACATCTGTTGCTGACGCGATAACTGTGGTTGCCATCAGGCACATAAGTAAAAAAATCTTTTTCATACGTGTTTGTCTTTTAAGGGGTTAGTAACCACCTGGGTAACTCGTTCGATACCCAGGTGGAATAAATAATAATGTTAAATTAATACTGACTTACCTTCACGTCGCTCACTGCGATGTTGCCACCATAGTTGTTGATACTCCAACAATTCTTTTGGATGCCATAGATGCGCTGCGTATAGCAACATACATCATTAATATACATGACCATCACGGAGTTATCGGTATAGATATCAATCTTATAGACATTGTCGTCTGGACGCTGGAATTTGTAGCCGTCGATGCCTGCAATAAAGCCTATGCCATAGACTTTCTTTTCCACTTCCTTGCCATGCTCATCAAACTCGCGTACAATCCTGTAGCCCTCCTGCTCGAAGTTTACCTTGCGATGATTTTCATCCTCTGGATTCACCACCATCGTGTAGTAGTAATCAATATCGGTACTACGGGTAAGAGAGATGCCAAACTTATCCCAGTTGTTCGAAGTTTTGACAGTAAAGGATATATGATTATGATGACCTAAACGATTGAAGAGCACGTAAGCGTCATCTCCAGAAAGCGCGCCGTCATTGTAGCCGTTGCTGGCCATGATAGAAAGGCTTTGTTCCTGATAGTACTTGTCGGCCATCGCAGGAACCTCGCCCAATGTCAGTGTTCCGTCGGCATGCTGAATAATCTTGTGGCATACAAGTGCTCCTGACCAATTGGGTTCACTTTCTGCACCAACATTGATATTCTTGTCGTGATAGGTAGTACCTGTACGGTAAGGACACCAGCCCCAGATATATCGGTCGGTACCGTTAGAGGCTGTCTTACCTGCATAGAAGGCACGGCTGTCAAGCACACCCTCCTTGCCGTCTTTAGGCCAATTGGCACCAGGGTTGCTAAAACAAGCTTTCAGTCCTTCCCACGATGTAGCCATCATATATTTCACCTTACGGCTCCAGCTGGCACGATATCCCTCGCTATAAACAAAATACCAGTAATCGCCCATCTTGAAAATGTCAGGACATTCGCACATGCGGTCCCAGATCATACTGAACTGGCCTACGTGTTCCCAGTTCTTCATGTCAGCAGATTTAAACTCGGCAAATTTCAGATTGCTGGCAATCACCATGTGGTAGAGACCGTCTTCTGCGACAAAGATCTGAGGATCGCGGAAATCAACGGTTGAATATCCGTAGTCGGCACCCTTTAACATCCAAGTGTTGTCCTTTGTCCATGTCTTAAAGTCGGGCGATGTGGCACGCATCACAACTTCTACATTCTTGAGGAGCACGTTGTGACCTGTATAGTAAATGTAGTAAAGTCCGTCTTTTTCATTGTAGTAAGCGCAACCTGTACCCAACGAGGCATCTGCTTCCTGTGTGGAGGTACCTGTTGGCAACACTTCACCCATTGACTGATAGTTGGCACCATCCTGGGTAGTAACACCCCAGAAAGGATGATAACATGCCCCATTGTTGTCGTATTCTTGCAAATAGAGAACTTTGAAGTTGCCTTCTTTCTGGTCATAGAATGGCATCGGGTCGCCGCACCGTCCAACAGCAGGTTTATAGAATGTCTGGAAACCGGCTTCATCGTTGGAATCGAAGAATGCAGTAGTACCCTCCCAATCTTTCGGCGCATCGGGACCAAACTCATCTTCGCTACATGCTGTTAGCGCGAGAGCTAACATCATGAATGCAAATGTGGAATATATCATCTTTTTCATAATGGTTTATTTCATTAAGTGATTAATAGCATTTTTAGTCATAATCTCGATGTTCTTATGATACTTCTCAGTGTAACCTGCTTCGTAAGTATATGAATACCAGTCATAACAACCAGAGCCGATACAGATGATGCCACCCTTGCCGCTCTTGGCTGGATATTCCCATGCTACCACAGCGCCATCGCCGCCAACACCGAGAATCGTTCCTCCTGTGCGTGTTTCCCATGCGGCATGGGTCTTGTAGTCTCCCCAATCGGTACCAATATGGTACTGAGCTGTAGAGTTTGTGATGTGATAACCGGCATCCGTGCAATAAACCTCATTGGCATTATCACCAGTAATCAGATTCTGGTATAACGGATGACTGTTCTGGTTTCCATAGATACGGAAGGTCCAAGGACTGTTACAGAGTTCTGCCTTGTCTTCGTCCTGCCCCCAACAGTTGTTAGGAGTTGTCCATTCGTCATCACCAGTAGCACCAATAAACGACGGGAGGTTTGTGGCATAGCGGGTGAGGAACAAAGCACCACCGTTCTCGTAGTATGCACGCAATTGATTCTTTGCAGCTAATGCATCGGTAGCCTTTGCCACAAAGTTATCGTGACCATCAACTCCGCCATCAACATGATAGTGCCACCAGATAACCTTGCATTCGGAGAGATCCACTGTGTTAGACTGTAGATCGGCAAAAGAGGCATAGAGTGAGTTGGGCACATTACCTAACATCCACAGACATGCAGCCTTTGTTTCGGGATCCAGGTCGTTCATGCTCTGAGGAGAGCCGACAAAGAGAGCCGACGGTTTGTCGATTGTTGTGACGGTAACCGTATAAGTAGCCTCAGCCGAATTGTTCTTTACGGTATAAACCACTGGATTCGTGAAATCCTGGGCTACACCGGATGCAGGTGTAATCGTAGCATTCTGGCTATAGGTGATTGTAGGTACCAAATTGGTGATATCAACAGTCTTTGGCAAGTAGGCTTTAATTGTTTTAGCCTCTTGGTCAATGGTTGCGGCATAGATATCGTTAAAGACGAAATGTGTGATGCGTGCTTCATCGTGAAGGACATAAAGCGTCCAGTCCAAAAAAACATCACCGTTCAATACGCGCAGCACCTTTGCTGCATCCATATTAAGGGTTTCGCCTAATTGAATATTACAAGATGCCCCATCCGAGATCTTCAGGTCGGTGACCTTCATCGCACCTGTTTCATATTCCTCTGGGAGGCGTACAACAATGGAACGGGTAGAGGCATCGACTGTTCCGACGAAATTGTCGAGTGCAATACTTTCTACCCAACAATTGCCATTGAGTTGCAGGTCGCTGGTATTGTCATCAGAGCAAGCGGTAAATGCGAGAACGATACCGCAGCTTAGCAGACACATACTTAATAGTTTATATATCGTTTTCATGATTTTTATTATTTAATGTTTACGCTACTGTCTTCAAATTACCAGTTTCCAACATTCTGGGTATAATTGCCATTTGATGCGGAGAGCTGCTTGAAGGGGATAGGAAGATACTCGTCTTTATTGATTGTGAAATGAGCATCTTTATAGATGGCACAGTTGTCTATTTCCTCAGAATAATATTTATTGAGTACTGATGCGGCCTCACCCCATCTTACAAGGTCGAAGAAACGTTCGCTTTCCATACCGAGTTCGAGGCGACGCTCCATTTTCACAATTTCTACTGCATCGTTCTTTGAGAATGAACCATGATAGTTGGAGATATACATCTTCACACCATAGCGGGATGGATAGCTGGAAATCATCTGCGTACTTGAGGCAGCACGGCTACGGATCTGATTTACCAGATTGATGGCTTGTTCCGTCTGGCCAAGTTGTGCGTAAGCTTCTGCACGTTCCAATAGCACATCGGCATAGCGGAAGACAATACGATTCATGGAACTTGCCCAATAAGAACCTTTAATCAGGTATTCTCCTATCAATGCGGGGTCAACATTTTGCTTCAACGTTACATAATAGCCGTAAAGTCCGTTTGAGCGGCTCCAGAGGCTCGTCTGGTTCATGATATAGTTAGCGTTGAACATGTAGGGGAGTCCAGGCATTCCTACAGTAAGGAACAAACGCGGATCGGCGTTATCGTTAGCCATATCGTAGTCTTTATCGTTAAAAGTCCTTAACAACGGCAGGCCGTCAGAACCAGTATGGAATGCATTTACGAGGTTCTGCGATGGTTTGTAGAAGTCGCAACCTCCATCAGTAGCACCAGTAAGGTTTGGCGGAATCAAGCCGTAGCTCCAGTTCAGATTACCGTATGTAGAGCCGTCGTTACGTGAGTATTGGATAGCCCAGATACTCTCTATACCATTTTCGAACTGTTCTTCCGGTCGGAAATTGTTATGAATATCAGATTCAAGTCCGTAGTTTGCATAGAGTGAAGGATTTGTGAATTCAATTACCTTTTCCAAGTCTTCTTTATTGATACTTGTCACCTGGTTGCTATTAGCATCATCTTGATGATAAGCCTTGTAGAGATATACCTTAGCCAGAAACGCTGCTGCCGCAGCCTTTGTGGGACGTCCCTTGTCTGCCTGTTTCTCAGGAAGGGTGTTGTAAGCCTCCATGAGGTCGTCAATAATCACCTGCCAGCCCTCGTCATTCGTATAGCTGGTATTCGACAGATTATTGTATTCATCGTAAGTGAGGTTCTCGTCGATCACGAATGGGATCTTTTTAAACAACCGTTTCAACAGGAAATGTCCGTACGCCCTGAGAAACTTCATCTCTGCCAAACGCTGTTTCTTCATGGTGAAACTATCATCGCATTCGTTGAGCAGCGCAATAGCTGTATTGACACGGGAGATACTATTATAAAGACGTTCCCATATATCATTAAGATTCCAGTTGGTGGTTAGCACACCCTGCTGTATTTCGAGCTGATGGAACACGTCACCGTCGCTAGTACCGTTGCCTCCCTTATATGCATCATCAGAGCGGACGTCATAGTTCCACATTGAGAACGAAGAGTTGATATCCTCGGCTGTGGTGAAGATAGCATATGCGGAAACGACCATTGCTTCAGCATTGGTTGGGTCTTTCACCTGCTCATCGCTAAGCGTACCCTGTGGTATCTGGTCATCAAGCATACTGTTGCAGGAAACCAGTAAGGGTAAAAAGATAAAAAGATATTTGATTGTTTTCATAACTTCTATAATTATTGCATTCTTACTTGTTAATTAGAATGAGATGTTGAGTCCGAAAGTGACATTTACAGGAATAGGATATCCGAAATTGGCATTCTCTGGATCCACACCTGTAAAATTCTTGCTCTTGATCGTCAGAAGGTTTTGTGCAGAAAGATACATGCGCAGTCTTTCCATATACAGTTTCTCACAGATTTTCTTTGGGAAGTTATATCCCAACTGCACTGTACGAAGTTTGGCAAACGAGCCGTTTTCTACAAAATAACTGCTGACACGCTTCTCATTGTTGTTGTCCATGACACTTACTGCAGGTATGTTGCTGCCCATATTATCAGGTGTCCATGCGTCTAAAAGACGTGCACCCTTATTCAAATTAGAGATATTCAGTCCACTCCACAAGTCGGTTTCCCTTTTCAGGTCAGAAATCACATCTACCCCTTGAACTCCTTGCCAAAACATGGTGAAGTCCCAGTTCTTATACTGCAAATAGACATTCAGACCCCAGGTAAAGTCTGGCACGGGCGAATAGATCCATTGCTGGTCTTTCTCATTGATGACACCATCATTATTCAGGTCTTTCCAACGGATGCGTCCCAATCCTGCTCCATTTTGCTGTGCATGATTGTCAATTTCTTCTTGGCTCTTGAAAATACCGTCATAAACATATCCAACTTGAGAGTAAATGGGATGTCCGACAACACTCTCAACGCCATTACCGCCAAATGTGCCGTTTGCAGCAATCGTTTCAGGAAGTTTGGTTACCTCATTGCGATAGGTACCGATATTACCCATCAGGTCGTAATGGAAATCACCCACCTGACCGCGATAACCGATATTGAATTCTATACCTTTGTTCACCATCTCACCAGCATTGATCCATTGACTCGAACCTTCGCCCATGACACCGATTCCAGGCATGAATACAAGGATATCAGTTGTTTTCTTGTAGTACCATTCGAATGATCCGTAAAGTGAGTTACGGAAGAACCCATAGTCGAAACCTAAGTTCGTCTGAGTGGTTGTTTCCCACTTCAGATTATCGTTGCCCAGCTGGTTGCGTTTGAATCCGCTTGGCAGCGTCTGTCCGCCGTTTGTACCAGCAATGTCGTAACTGGTTCCATAACTCTGTCCGCCAAAATTAGCTTCACCATAGTTACTGACATAGAGTGTATATCGGGCAATATTATCGATTTCCTGGTTACCTGTCTGTCCCCAGTTGGCACGAAGTTTCAAATTGTCAATCCACTTGATGCCTTGCATGAATTTCTCCTGGTTGATGCGCCATCCTAAACTAAACGACGGGAATGTTCCGTAACGGTTGTTTTTACCGAAGCGGCTTGAACCATCACGACGTAAAGTAACACTGGCCAGGTAACGGTCATCGAAGCTGTAGTTGATCTTTCCAAAGAAGGACACCAACGTATATCCGCCACCATTTCCATAAGCTTCGGCTTCTCCCACACCAGCATCCGGCCACATATAATCGGTAGTCAGAAGCGCATAGTCATATTTCTTTCCACTGAACCAGACATCATCTTCACGGTTGATTTCCATACCAATCATTGCGTCACCACGATGCAGACCTGCTTCAAGATTGTAGGTCGCAATGGCATTCCACATCCATTTTGTCCAGTGTTCTTGCTTGGCTTCTACGGCATTCGTCGGGTTAGCCACCGTTCCTTCTGTGACGGGATAAGTAAAGAAGCGCTGTTGTTTCTGTGCATAATCCAAACCGAAAGTTGATTTGATATTCAAGTTTTTAATGGGATTAATATTGATGTAGGCATCACCAAACAAGCGCCAATAGGTATAGCGATTGTCGCTGTTGCGGTCTAAGCGGGCCACAGGGTTCTCACGGTCAGGATAACCGCCTACAGGACCCGCATACTCACCTGTAGTAGTGTAAACAGGCAACGATGGATTGGCCTGTAGTACATTTTCGAGGAACCCGCCAGGAGCCTGCACTTCACTGGTGCGGTTCAAGGTGAAGTTCTCGCCTATGGTAATGACATTCAGATCTTTTATCTTCAGTAGTTTGTAGTCAGAGTTTATACGTGCTGAGAAACGATTAAAGTCAGATGTCTTGATAATACCTTTATTACTATAATATCCTAAGGAGAAATAAGAAGAACCTCGCTCAGTACCATTGCTCAGTGACACATTATATTGTTGGATAAGTCCTGTACGGGTGGTTTCATCGAACCAATCTGTATCAGAAGACGGGGTGGTGCAAGCAGCATCAAGGTATTTGTCCATCCACAGTTTATTGAGAACGGGTCTTCCCAACGCATTGTAAGTCCAGTCATAATGATAGCCCAAACCGTTTTGGTTAGGATCGAGACCGTCGTTCACATAGCCTTGCCACATGACTTGACCGAACTGTTTAGCGTTCAGAACGTCCATTTTATGTGTATAGCTCTGTACGGCAACACTGGCATCGAGGTCAATTTTCACCTTGCCAGTCTTACCGCGCTTCGTAGTGATGATAATCACACCGTTGGCAGCTCGCGAACCATAGATGCTGGCTGATGCCGCATCTTTCAGCACTTGAATACTTTCAATATCGTTGCCGTTCAGTTCATGCATACCAGCCTTTGTAGGCACTCCATCGATAATGTACAAGGGGTCGTTGTTGTTCAATGTTCCCACACCGCGAATACGAACAGTAGCATTACCAGCAGGCGAACCATCTGCCGTGATGTTCATTCCTGGTACACGACCCTGCATCGCCTTGATGGGGTTGTTCTCGTTCTGCTTGGCTATCTCACTGACGCTTACCACCGAGATGGCACCCGTCAGGTCGGCCTTGCGCTGGGTGGTATAACCTGTCACCACCACTTCGTTCAATTCGTTGGCCTCTTCTTTCAAGGTCAGTTTCAGGTTTGGAGCGGCGGCTACCTCTAAATCCTGGCAACCGATGTAGGTAACGACGAGGGTCTTACCAAGTTCCACGTTGATTTTGAAATTACCGTCGAAATCGGTGATTACACCGTTCGACGTACCCTTCTCCATCACAGTGGCACCAATGATGGGTTCGCCGGTCTCATCAACCACGTTACCGCTCACTTCTTGCTGTGCGCTGGCTGTCAGCGCTGTCATCATGAGCACAAGGCTCATCAGCAATTGTTTCAAGTGTTTCATGCAAAAGTGTTTTTAGTTATTACTATCGTTAAAAATATATCTGCTGCAAAAGTCTATATTTATAAAAAAGAGGTGTGTAAATAATCGTTCATTCGACCAAAAATATGTTTCAACGTAACATTTTTCTCAGCAAACGAACGATTATTTATACTTTTTGTGTCAACAAAGGAATACCTTTGCAACAGATAAACAATAGTTTTAGTTTTCTTAGATATAAATAGTAGTTAGTTTTGGTATTTAGGTTTGACCCTGTTTCTGTCTTCAGGATAACATTTTTCTTTTTTTTTACATACGCGACCGCACGTCACCTGGCAACACGCCAAATTCATCCTTGAAACATTTTGTGAAATAAGAAGGGGCTGAGAAACCTACCTCATAGGCCACTTCCGAAATATTCTTGTCACCACTGAGCAACAACCTGTAGGCTTTCGACAAACGCGCCTTGCGCATCAGTTCAACGGGTGAGGAGCCTGTCAGCGCCTTGACCTTGCGATAGAGTTGCACACGACTCAGATTCATGTCCGACGCGATTTCCTCCACACCTAAGTAGCTGTCCGCCATCTTCGCTTCTACCACCATTTTGAATTTCTCAATAAACGCATTTTCACGACTGTCTTGCTGTGGTGTTGCACGATGCTCTTTCTTTTCTATATCCTGACTCGACCAGATATTGCGTAGCAGATGACGGTTACGCAACAGGTTATCGATACGCGCCAAAAGCAACGACGACTGAAAGGGTTTCGTGATATAGGCATCGGCACCGTGACGGTAGCCTTCTATCTGATGCTGATAGAGGGCACGCGCCGTCAACAGTATGACGGGTATATGACTGGTGGTGACTTCTGTCTTCACCTTCTGACAGAAATCCAGACCGTTCATCACTGGCATCATCACATCTGAGATAATCAAATCAGGCACAGTCTGGCGGGCTTTTTCTAAACCTAATTGACCGTCAGCCGCCTCTTCTACCTGATAGCACTCTTGCAGAATGGTACGCAGGTAGGTGCGTATATCTTCATTGTCATCGACAATCAGAATACTTACTGGTTCTCCGCTATCGTCTTCTGAAGGTAGTGATGCGATGGTCTCTACATCCGATATCTCGTCAACCATCGGCAGCTGGTCGTCCTGCTCGCCTCCCTGCAGGATATCGTTGACGAGCTTCTCCAGTTCTTGCGTGTTCCGGTCAACGATATGGATAAGGGTTGACGCCTCGGAAGAAGATTGTGTGTCGAGCAGGTTCTTCAGTTTTTCCACCGGCCCGCTTATAAGGGTCAGAGGGGTGCGCAACTGATGACTGGCTTTCGTGTAGAAATCAAGTTGAGAACGAGCCATCTGCTCACGCTCTTCACGGATACGCGAACGTTGCAAGAAATAAAGGTATAGCAAGATGAAGGTAACAGCCAACAGCACGATGACTACGATCAGGGATATCACGTAAACTTTCTGAGTGCCCAGCACTTGGAGGGTTTCGTCTATCTTGTCGTGCAAACGGTCCAGATACTTGGCCTGTCTGACGGCTTCTTCGCTCTGCATCAGCACAACGTGGGCATTGTCGCGCGTCACCATCGCTGCCATCAGCAAGTTTTCTTTCTTGTATGGCTTCCCCTCCAGGATATTCATTGCAAGTTGCAACACCTCGTCGCCGCGAGTGGGATAAATATAGGACGCCTCCAGGATAGAATCTCTCACACACTCGACACCGTTGCCTTTGCCCGGCAAACCATCAATACCACAATAGAGTATCGGGGAGGAAGGGTATTTCTCTGACAGCACCTTGGAAGCACCTACAGCCATACGGTCGTTCTGACCGAAGACGAAATCTACCTGCGACAAGTCGCCACGATAGTTCTTGATGGCCTCAACAGCACTTTTTTCAGTCCAGTCGCCTTGAAGCGATGCCACAACATGTATCTGTGGATACTCCTTCATCGCATCTGCAAAACCGCGATGGCGGTCAATAGCGGGCGATGAGCCTTTCAAACCCATCACCTCCAATACAGTACCCTTGCCATGCAGACGAGTGGCTATAAACTTTCCCATGACGTTGCCCATCTCGTAGTTGTCGGCACCGATAAAAGCGGTATATTTACGGGAACTGGTTTTACGGTCGAACACTATCACGGGAATACCCTTGTCGTAAGCACGGTCAATGGCAGGGGTGATCGTGGCTATCTGGTTGGGCGCAACAATCAGCAGGTCAATACCTTCATCAACAAACTGATTGATCTGTTGCACCTGACGCTCATCGTTGTCGTCGGCAGAAGCCAGCCGCAGTTCTACATCCTCATAGTAGTAGGAACCCAACTGTAACTCGTAATTCAGCTTATGGCGCCAGATATCCTCACTACACTGCGAAACACCAATCACATAGCGTTTCTGTGTTTGTTGGCAACTATTCAGGAATACTGTCAACAATATCGTCAGGTATATGCCCAATCTTTTCACGCCGTAAAATTTATATTTCACGCCACAAATTTACACATTTTCGGGAAACCACCACTATCCTTGGGAAAAAATATTAACTTTGGATTGATATTTTTTAAATTTTCATACAGTTTGTTTCTTGATTCAACATTTCTTTGTATTTTTGCACGAAGCATAAGAGAATGGTAACAAATGTACATGGAAAAGCTCAACATCAACGAATGGGCAGAGGAAGACCGGCCACGCGAGAAACTCATGCGGTTAGGAGCTGATGCTTTGTCGAATGCAGAGTTGCTGGCTATCCTCATCGGTTCAGGCAGTACGAAAGAGACAGCCGTAGAACTGATGAAACGCGTCTTGAAAGACTGCGACAACAATCTGAATACATTGGGGAAGATGGGCATCAAGGAACTGTGCAACTATAACGGTGTAGGAGAGGCAAAAGCCATCACCATCCTCGCTGCCTGCGAACTGGGTAAGCGACGGGCACGGGAGAAGGCGGCAGAGCGTCCTGACCTTGGATCGGCAACAGCCATCTACAACTACATGCACCCACGCATGCAGGATCTCGATACGGAGGAGGCATGGATTCTGCTGATGAACCAGAACTACAAACTGCTGAAGGCAGAACGGCTGTCGCACGGCGGCATCACGGAAACGGCTGTCGATGTGCGCATCATCATGAAAGAAGCACTCCTCCACAACGCTACCATCATCGCACTCTGCCACAACCACCCCAGCAACAACATTTCGCCCAGCCGTGATGACGACCTGCTGACCAAACGCATCAAAGGAGCATGCGACATCATGCGCATCTATTTCCTCGACCATATCATCATCTGCGACGGCATCTACTACAGCTACAAGGAACAAGGCAGACTCTAACACCCATCATCCCTCGCCGTAGGCGATACTTAAACCATCAACCTTCAACCATCAACCATCAAATTATGACCCCACAAGAAAAGACACAATTAGAAGAGCGGATTGTAGATGTGCTGAAAACCGTCTATGACCCAGAGATACCCGTCAACATCTTTGACTTGGGAATGATTTACAAGATTGACGTACAAGACGACGGCAGCGTAGAGATGGATATGACCTTTACCTCGCCCGCCTGTCCTGCTGCCGACTTCATCCTGGAAGACGTGCGCACGAAAGTGGAAAGCGTGGAAGGTATCAAGGCCGCCAACGTAAACCTCGTCTTCGAACCCGAATGGGACAAGAGTATGATGACGGAAGAAGCACGTATAGAACTGGGAATGGATTAAACACCCACCCCAACCCTCCCGAAGGGAGGGAGAAAAAACGACCAAACATGAAAAAGATATATTTCCTTTGCGACGCACACCTTGGTTCCTGGGCAATGCAGCACAGACGCACACAGGACAGCATCAAGGAGAAAGCATCAGCAGTATATCTGCTGGGCGATATGTTCGACTTCTGGTACGAATACAAGTTTGTGGTGCCGAAAGGCTACACCCGTTTCCTGGGAAAGATTTCCGAGCTGACCGATATGGGCGTGGAAGTGCATTACTTCACGGGCAACCACGACATATGGGCCTACGACTATCTGGAACGCGAATGCGGCGTTATCATCCACCGCTCACCCATCACTGTTGAACTGGGCGACAAGGTGTTCTTCCTGGCTCATGGCGACGGACTGGGCGATCCCGACAAGAGTTTCAAACTGATTCGTGCCATCTTCCACAACAAGATCTGTCAGCGACTCTTCAGCAGTCTGCACCCCCGCTGGGGCATCTGGTTTGGACAGGAATGGGCCAAGCACTCACGGATGAAACGAGCCGACGGCAAGGAACCGCCGTATATGGGTGAAGACAAAGAATTCCTGGTACGCTATGCAAAAGAATACCAGCAGGAACATCCGGATATCGACTACTACCTGTTTGGTCACAGGCATATCGAACTGGACCTGATGCTGTCGAAGAAAACACGCATGCTGATTCTCGGTGACTGGCTGTGGCAGTTTACTTATGCCGTCTTTGATGGCGAACACCTCTTCATGGAAAACTATATCGAAGGAGAAACGAAAGTTTAACCATCAACCTTATTTTTCCTTTTTACTGAAAAAAAACGTCGATTCGTTGAAAGTTTTTGCGAGTCGGCCTTTTGCGTTATACCTTTGCACCAGAAAAAGATTCATTGTTAGTTTTTAGGTTATTAGATTAGTGTTTAGGGTGACTAAATTCAATCAGAAATAGGTAACAAAATAATATTTTCAGGTTTGTAGATTAAGTTTAGTCAAGGAAAAAGCAGAAGTCGTGAGACCCCTGCTTTTTTCTTTCCATCACCCAACTCACTGCAACTCCCGCAGGTCATCGAGCGACCAGTCGTCATTCATCACACTTTCAATCTCGCTTTCCGTAACAAGGTTGAAGTCGCCCGTCACAGAGTTTTTCAATGCCGATGCTGCCAGGGAGAAATCCAAGCACCGCTGGTTATCGTCTCCCCAATGGCAATAAGCATGCAGGAATGCCGCCATAAACGCATCGCCTACGCCCATCGGGTCGATGACAGGATTGATGTCATAAATACGAGTCGTAAACAATGAGGGTATCTCTGAAGGTGATGAGGCATCAGTCGAAAGCAACAGACCTGTCAAGGTATGATGGCTGGATGTAATCTGATTACGACAGGCCAAGACCATCCTCTTGCATTTGGGTAACTGTTCGTGGACAGCGTGGAGATAAAGACCAAACGCCTCACGGCCGATGGCTGCCCGACCGTCTGTAGCATTGAACGGCACACGTGGCAAACCGGTCACCACCTCGTATTCTCCCTGATCGCCGAAGATGATATCAGCATGACTCGCCAACTCCTTCAGCGTCTCGTGAGCATCAGCACCATAGTGCCACAGGTTCTTGCGGTAGTTGATGTCGCAAGCGATGGTCACCCCCATTTCCTCAGCTATGCGTACCCCTTCCATCGTTGCTGCAGCCGCACTTGCCGACAGCGCACAGGTGATACCAGAACAATGGAAAATAGCTGCATCCTGGAACACTGTCCGCCAGTCGATCATGCCTGGTGCCATCGTATAAAACGAGGAGCCAGAGCGATCATAGACAACATGGGAGTTGCGCATCGCTGCCGACCCTTCGAAATAATATGTTCCCAAACGCTCGCCGCCCCACACTACATGGTTTAGGCGAAGGCCGTACTCGCGCAACCGCATGGCACATGCTCTACCAATGGCATTATCGGGTATGCGTGAAACATACTCTACCTGATTGCCAAGAGTGGCCAGTGAGACTGCTGCATTAGCCTCACTGCCACCATAGTTGCCGTTGAACGTCCTTCCCTGAGCGAGTCGGAGATCGTCAGGTTTTGACAACCTGAGCAACACTTCTCCGAATGTAACGATCTGTTGTTTCATTTTACTTGTTCTGCACAAGTTCCATCGTGTCGCGGGCAATGACGATTTCCTCATCGGTAGGAACAACCCATACCTTCACGCGGCTGTCGTCGGTAGAGATCTCTGCCTCCTTGCCACGGACGTTGTTCTTTGCTGCATCGATCTTGATGCCGAGGAACTCCAGTCCTGCACAAGACTCAGCACGCATGCTGATCTGATTCTCACCAACACCTGCTGTGAAGACGATGGCATCGACACCACCCATCGCTGCGGCATAGGCACCGATGTATTTCTTGATGCGGTAGTTGTACATCTTCAGCGCGAGGATCGCCTTCTTGTGGCCTTCTGCTGCAGCGTTCTCCACGTCGCGCATATCGCTGGAGATGCCAGAGATACCCAGCACACCACTCTCCTTGTTGAGGAAGTCGGCCATCTCCTGCGGCTTCTTGCCCAGCTTGTCCATGATATAGGTCACGGCAGATGCATCGATATCACCAGAACGGCTTCCCATCATCACACCAGCCAGCGGGGTAAGACCCATCGAGGTGTCCATCACCTTACCATCCTTGATGGCTGCAACAGAAGCACCATTGCCGATATGACAGGTGATAATCTTCAGGTCCTTGATATCCTTGCCGAGAATCTCAGCCATACGGTGAGAAACATAACGATGACTGGTTCCGTGGAAACCATAACGACGAACGTGGTACTTCTCATACAGCTCGTAAGGAACGGCATAGAGGAATGCATAGTCAGGCATCGTAGAGTGGAAAGCGTTGTCGAACACTGTTACCTGCGGAACGGTAGGCATCAGGTGGTCAACGGCACGGATACCCTTTAGGTGACCGGCATTGTGAACGGGAGCGAGGTCGCAAAGGCTCTCGATACCATCCTCTACCTTCTGGTCAACAAGACAGCTCTTCTCAAAGAGGTCGCCACCTTGCACAATACGGTGACCGACAGCATCGATCTCGTCCAGGCTCTTGATGGCGCCATATTCCGGGCTGAGCAAGGTCTGGAACACGAAGTTCACACCTTCCTTATGGTCAGGCATGTCGTGCATCAATGTTTTCTTCTCGCCATTGGGCAAGGTCAGTTTCAAGAAAGCCTCATCGAGACCGATACGTTCTACACCACCCTGTGCCAATACAGACTCATCGTCCATATTGTACAGTTTGTACTTAATTGATGAACTTCCACAGTTCAGAACCAAAATTTTCATATTTTTTTAAAGTGAAGAGTGAAGAGTGAAGAGTGAAGAATAATTCTTACTCCTAATACCTTTCACTCAATTGTTAATATTATTCTTTGACGTTTTAATTGATGCAACCAGAATGGCGATTAATTCATTACAATCGTCTGACATACTTTCAAATTCCTTTTCCGAAAGGATGTCAATATCATGTAGCAAGTTAAGCCAATTCATGGTTTCGTTTGCTTCTTTGAGTGCGATGTAGAGTTTATTAGTGAAGTCGGCTGAGCTTTTTGCAAATTCTGATTCATGTACATTTGCCGATATAGACGTTCCAGAGCGTAATACCTGTTTATATATAGCTTGCAATTTCCAGTCAACATTTGTGAAATGCAGAAACATTTTTGTTATTCTGACTGCAAATGCATAACTCTTTATATGCAAGGGACCACCTCTCTGTTGTATTTCGTAATCATCCGCTTGTTATACTCAACTTATAGATTCTTCACTCTTCACTCTTCATTCTTAACTTATTTTTTCGCATCCATTGCCTGGCAAGCAGTGATGGCTACCATATAATAAATATCATCTACAGAGCAACCGCGGCTAAGGTCATTGACCGGACGGGCGATACCCTGAAGGATCGGACCGATGGCGATGGCATCACCCAGACGCTGAACGAGTTTATAAGCAATATTGCCCACTTCCAGACAAGGAGCAACGAGCACGTTGGCATGACCGGCAATGGCGCTGCCTGGTGCCTTCTTCTCGCCTACAGAAGGAACGAGCGCAGCATCGGCCTGCAACTCACCGTCAACCTTCAGGGCAGGATCAAGTTCCTTGGCTAATTTCGTTGCCTCAATCACCTTATCTACCACCTCATGGCTGGCGCTACCCTTGGTAGAGAAACTCAGCATCGCTACACGCGGATCGTCGAAACCAGCTACGCTCTTGGCTGTCTGTGCTGTACAAACGGCAATCTGACTGAGTTGTGCAGCATCAGGCATCGGTGTAACTGCAACGTCGCCCATCACCAGCACACCATTCTCACCATACTGCGGCTGCTTGGTAATCAGGAGCATGGCACCGCTGACACAGGTGATACCAGGAGCACACTTGATGATCTGCAGTGCAGGACGCAGCGTGTCGCCTGTCGTGGACAAAGCACCAGAGATCTGTCCGTCGGCACCTTCTGTCTTGATGATCATACAACCCAGGTACAACGGGTTCTTCACCAGTTCGCGAGCCTGCTCGATGGTCATACCCTTCTTCTTGCGAAGATCGGTGAGCAGCTGGGCATACTCTTCGCTCTTGTCGTTGTTTTCAGGATCGATAATGGTTGCCTCACTGGTATGAGTCAGTCCCCATTCGGCTGATTTTTTAGCAATCTCATCGGGATTGCCGATCAAAATCAGATTTGCCAAACCGTCTGCCAACACCTTGTCGGCAGCTCTCAGTGTGCGCTCTTCCAATGCCTCTGGGAGCACGATGCGCTGCTTGTTGTTTTTCGCGCGTTCACAAATTTGCTGTAATAAATCCATAACGATGATTATTTTAATGATTATATTTTAAGCTTATATGGGTTGCAAATTTACGAATTATTATTGAGAACTGATGTTGTTTGCCCATAAAAAATTAGAAAAATAAACGAAAATGTTTACGTTTATTCGTTTCACCTACCCCCTTGTGTGAAAATTAAAGATAACATAACGGAATTATTAAGACTAATATTTTGAAAGAAATGCATTTAGTTTTGTTTTAATTTCATTAAATTTGCAACAGAGAAATTAGTCACCTATTTTAAATGGCCTATGACACAGACCGATGAACTATTGTTTAGGAAGGCAGAGAAGGCGATTCTCACTAATAAGCTGTACCTAAAAGAAGACATGTCCAGAGCGCTTGTCAACACGTTTGTTCACATTCCCAAGAACAAGTTTGCACCGCTCTTCAGACAGTTTACAGGAAAGGGATTTCCACGCTACATCAACAGCCTTCGATTGACGTATGCCGCCGAGCAGCTGAAGCTGCACCCGGAATACAAGATCGAAAGCATTGCACACGAATGTGGCATTCCCGTTACACAAACCTTCTACAGATTATTCAAAGCGGAATTTGGACTAACCCCCTCCGCTTTCAAGAGGCAGAATGCCAAATAATCCCATTAGGACACTGAACTAGACTGGAATTTCCTGCGTTAAAACACTTTCCAACTCCTCTGCCGACAGGCGCAGACGGAATTCACCATTGTTGGCAACGCTGATACGGCCCGTTTCCTCGGAAACGACGACAGTCAGCGAGTCACTCTCTTGCGACATGCCCAAAGCAGCACGATGTCGAAGACCTAGGTATTTGGGGATATCCTGATTGTGGCTGACAGGCAGGATACAACCTGCTGCCACGATCCTGTCCTTGGAGATGACCATCGCCCCGTCGTGCAATGGGGAATTCTTGAAGAAGATGTTTTCTATCAGTCGCTGGTTGATACGGGCATCGATACGTTCACCCGTATCAATGATGTCCGTAATGGGTGCGCCACGCTCTATCACAATCAGTGCACCCACCTTGTTTTTACTCATGTTCATACATGCCATCACAAGGGGCATGATATGCTCTTTGCGCTCTTTTTCCTTGTTGGCTGTTCCTGACGAGAAGAAATCTCGGAAACTGCGCACTTTCTGGTGGGCACCAATCGTATAAAGGAACTTCCTGATTTCATCTTGGAACAGGATAATCAGACCGATCACACCCACACTGACCAGTTTGTCCATGATGCTACCCAGCAGGCGCATTTCCAGAATCCTACTGACAAACAGCCAGATGATGACAAACACCAGGATGCCGATAAACACATTCAGCGACCGTGATTCCTTCATGAGCTGGTAGGCATAGTAAAGCATCAGCGCCACCAGCACAATGTCTATAATATCCTTAATTCCAAATTCAAAAAACATATGACAGGTTTACAAGTTTACAGGTTTACAAGTTTACAGGTTTACAAGTTTACAAGTTTCAAGTTTCAGGGTTCAAGTTTCAGGTTCAAGTTTCAAGTTTCAGGTTACGGGTTTGGCACACGATTTTGACGGCCTCGACCGCTTCGCGGACATCGTGGACACGCAGGATGGAGGCACCCTTCATCAAGGCGACCGTATTGACGACAACGGTTCCGTTCAAGGCTTCATCGGCTGTCGTATCCAGCAGCTGGTAGATCATCCGTTTACGACTGACACCCACCAATAGGGGCAGGCCGAAGACGTTCAGTTTATCCAGATTGTCCAACAACCGGTAGTTTTCCTCCAACGTCTTGCCGAATCCAAAGCCGGGATCGAGGATGATATCCTTCTGACCTAAGTCGCGCAACTGCTGCACCTTTTTCGAAAAGGTCATCAATGTATCGTGGAGATTGGCTCTCACCGACATCAATATATAAGGCACACGCAAGCGGGCAACCGTTTTGAATATCTCCGGATACGCCTCGCCATCATCGCTGATGGCCTGATCGGCAATGCTCCCTACGCCGCCTTCGCTGACGTCGTTGATGATATCGGCACCGTATTCTTCCACTGCCATGCGAGCCACATTCGGACGGAAGGTATCGATGCTTATCACGGCATCAGGACATTCTCTCCGTACGATAGCAAGGGCATTTGAAATACGCATGCACTCTTCTTTTTCATCGATTTCATCGGCTCCAGGCCGAGTAGAAAAAGCCCCAATATCAATGATGGAGCCGCCCTGCCCGACAATCTCCAGTGCCCGTTCAGCGATGGCACGCTCCGTCTGCACCCTCGACCCCGCATAGAACGAGTCTGGGGTACAATTCAGAATACCCATCACCTGCGGCTGACTTAAGTCCATTAAGCGGCCGTGCACATTGATTGTATAACCATTGTTCGACTTCATCGACTACAAAAGTAGCAAGAATTATTGAAACAGCAAAAAAACACAAAAGTTTTCCTTTCATCATACATATTTTTTGTAATTTTGCAACCAAAATAGAAACTTATGGACATCAAAGAATTATACGAGCTTTACAAAGCTCATCCTTGTATCACCACCGACAGCCGCAACTGTCCGAAAGACAGCATCTTCCTCGCCCTGAAAGGAGCCTCGTTCAATGGCAACCTCTTTGCAGAACAAGCAATAGAGAAAGGGTGTGCCTACGCTATCGTGGATGACCAGGAGGTGTATGAGAGCGCGAGGAAACGAGAGAGCGAGGGAGCGAAAAGCTCTCGGCTCATATTGGTAAAGGACTGCCTGCAGACGTATAAGGATTTGGCACGCGAACATCGTCGCCAGTTCGACATTCCCGTCATCGGCATCACAGGAACCAACGGCAAGACAACCACGAAGGAACTGATTGCTGCCGTGCTCTCACAGAAATACAATGTACTTTACACGCAGGGCAACTTCAACAACGACGTAGGTGTACCCAAGACGCTCTTCCGCCTGACAAAAGAACACGAGATTGCTGTCATCGAGATGGGCGCCAGTCATCCTGGCGACATCAAGACGCTGGTAGAGACGGCAGAACCCACCTGTGGACTCATCACCAACGTGGGACGTGCCCACCTGGAGGGCTTCGGCTCGTTCGAGGGTGTCATCAATACCAAATGTGAACTCTACGACTTCCTGCGTAGTCGCAAAGACAGCCTTATCTTCATCAATGCCGACAACGAACACCTGATGGAACGTATCGGCGATGACGAGAACCTCTGGTTGTCGCCCTACTCCACCCTGCCCGAAAACCGCATTACCTGTATCAGCGGCGAGGTGATCAGCTGTGACCCGTTCCTGAAATTCCGCTGGCGCGAACCGCAGATGATTCTCGAACAGGAAGGACGCAGCAACAAATGGCACAAGGTACAGACACACCTCATCGGAGCCTATAACATCGACAACCTGCTGGCAGCTATCGCCGTAGGCATCAACTTCGGTGTTGACAGGAAGAAAATCTGTAGTGCACTGGAGGAATATGTTCCGTCGAACAACCGCAGCCAGATGACCGTCACAGAACACAACCACCTCGTCGTCGATGCCTATAACGCCAACCCCACCTCCATGCAGGCAGCATTAGAGAACTTCCAACTGATGGAAGCCGACAAGAAGATGGCGATCCTGGGAAAGATGGGTGAGCTGGGTGCTATCTGGAAGGAGGAGCACCAGAAGGTCGTTGACTTCCTGCAGCAAGTAAACTTCGACGAGGTATGGCTGGTAGGCGATGAATACTTTGAGCTGGACAACTGTCCGTATCGCCGCTTCCACGATGTAGAAGAGGTGAAGGAAGCCATCCGCCAGCAGCAGCCACAGGGCTATTATATCCTCATCAAAGGCTCCAACTCAAACAAGTTGTTCGAACTGCCAGAGCTGTTGTAAGGGGAACCTC
>CADBAP010000038.1 GCA_902792685.1 uncultured Prevotellaceae bacterium | reverse complement strand
AAAAAGTGCGCCTGACAGGAATCGAACCTGCACGTCGTAAGACACTAGATCCTAAGTCTAGCGCGTCTGCCAATTCCGCCACAGGCGCCTTTTCATTGTTGTGTCGACACTTGGATTCGAACCAAGGACCCCCACCATGTCAAGGTGATACTCTAACCAGCTGAGCTATGCCGACTTTTCGTTTGCGGCTGCAAAGGTAATTATTTAATTCATAATTCACAATGCATAATGCATAATTTTTTCAGTTTTGCTTATTTTTCAACAAAAACTATTTGGAAGATCTCATCAACTCACGTGCATATTCTATGATGGTGTCGCGCCCACGACTGAGGTCTTCATCTGTCATCTGCACCCAATGGTCTGGTGCAATGCCGAATTCCGTACATTGTTTGTTCTTGTCATACATGGGGCAGGCCGAGAAGCGAACAGACCATCCGCTGGGCAAGTCGCTGAAAAAAGGCATTCCTGCACCGCCGCCCGTCTGGTCGCCAACGGTGGTGACGTTCGGACAACATTTCATGTATTTCACAAACTCGTTGGCTGCACTGAAGACGGAACGGTTGGTCAGTACGACAACTTTTTTCTGCCAGCGTATTCCCTTGCTGGGCTTCAGCCGTTGCTCTTCCATACTGGAGAAATCGTTGTGTCCTTTGCCCGTCTTGTGCTGCATATATCCTACCAGCCGTTCCTGGTTGGTGAAACGGGCCGCCAGCTGTTCTGCGTTCGTCAGCTGTCCGCCACCATTGTTGCGTATGTCGATAATCAATCCGTTGCAAGGTGCCAGATAGGTCAGCACATCATCCAGGTTGCCCTCACCCATACCGTTGTTGAACGATCCGCAATAGATATAGCCGATGTTGTCATCAAGGATTCGATAGGACAGTGAACTCGCAATGCGATAGTCGGTACCCATATACCGGCGGTAAAGGGTGTCGGAGAAATTCTGTGGGAAATCCTCATGCCACGACCAGTTGCGTGCCACATCGAACGACGAGTACAGGTTCACGTGGCCGTCGCGCAGTTCGCTGAGCATATTGGCAAGCACCTCAAACTCCTGCGACTCCGTCATACTGTTGTTGAACTGCTTGCGGTATCGCTGATAGACTTCATCCCAATCGACTCCTAATGTCTGTTTCTTGTAGTCAAAGAAACAATAGTGTTCATCCATGATGTGCCACAGCGCCTCGAAATTCCCAGACGGCGTATCCGTATATTCCTCTTCATCGACACAGGATGACAGAAAAGGTAAAAAGGTAAAAAGGTAAAAGGGTAAAAAGTATAATGGGAGGATTCGTTTCATAGGGCTATAACATTTTCGTTATACCTATTATAAATAGGTGGGAGTACTGGTGCATTTTCAGGTTGTTGACTTTTGCCTGCTGATAGTCTCCTAAGTAGCCGACGCGCAGCCAGGTGCGACTCCATTTCCGGGTGGGTTTGAAGTCGAAGCACAGCAGCTGTCGCAGCGAAGGGGTGCAACCGATGGTTGTCGGCACGATGTTGTGGTCGTAGTTGCCCTCGTTGAATATCTCATAGTACGACTGTCCGTAGTTGGGCGAGAACATCAGTCCCACCAGCGGCGCCATCGCTTCATAGCGTACGACAAACGGCATCGACTTGATATGGGAACGGTAGGAGGCAGCCACCGATGGTGCCAGATTGATAGCGGCACGTGCCTGAGCAGGGTTGTTGCTGTTGCGGGTGTTATACAGGAATCCTAAGTTTACGTCGATGCCTGCACCTGCTTCCAGCCGCAGCTTCTGTTCACACAGCCACCAGTTGTAGCGCAGATGGTATTGGAAGTTATACATGCCCCCGATTTCATCGTTGTTGTCGGCGCGGTTGTGCACAAACGACAACTCTCCCTGATGGATCACGGTCTGCGAGATATTCTTCCAGTGGGTGAAACGCGAGGAATGGTTGACATAGCGCACATCAATACCATGATACTTCTCTGACGACAGATAGGTGTCAAGGATATTGGTGGGACCGATCGCAATCATGTTCGAATGGAACCGGCTCAGACTGTCGGTCTGTGCGGAAACAGACAGGAACGGCATCACCAGGAGCCACAGCAAAACAAGCTTCTTATTCATCTGGGAACAGGTTTAGTTGTCCTTCCATTTCGTCGCGGATACGCTGCTCGCTCATCCCACGGTCTTTCAAAGGTGGGAGTTCTTCGGGCGTTTTCGGCTGCGCTGGGGTTTCCAGCTCTTCCGGACTTTCCGGATTCTCCGGACTATCCGGTTCTTCCGTATCTTCCGGCTCCTCTGGGAAACGGGTAGGTTCCAGTTCCTCAATCTTCTCCGTCTCCCAGGTGGTCAGTCGCTTACCGTGAGCCTTGAATCCTTTCACGCCGATAAACTCTTCCACATCGATTTCGAGCGGCTGACGGTGTGCGTCGTTGCCGCCGAAGGTGAGCAGGATGCGCGGATATACCTGGTCGCTGAGCAGGATAGACTGCGAGTTGACATTCTCACCCAGATAGTTCTGGTGCTTCTTGGCTGCCTCCATCAGGAAGCGCTTGATATAAGGATAACCTTTGTTGTCGGCATCATAGAGCACAGCCGTCCACACCTTTGACTCGTCAAACTTCTCGATGCGTACGATATTGCTCTCATAGTGGTTGTTCACATCGATATTCGTCAGATAGAACTCACCGTTGTCGAGGACAACAAGGATGCTCTCGTCATCATTGAACTCGCCCAGATAGCGTCCGTGCTCCTCGTAGTTGATGCGGTTGACGTCTGGGTCGAACCATACTTTCCGGCCGCCAAGGGTGGAATGTCCGTGACTCTTCAGGCTGATGCGCTGAACAGGGTACTTCGTCAGCAGGTTGCCCTTGCTGGTACGCCCCTTGATACCGATCTCCGAGAAGTCCTTGATCAGGAAGATGTTGCGTTTCTTGATGGTCGGATCAAGGGTTACCTTGATGCTCTCAGCCTCTCCGTTGGGGTTGGCGGTGAAATAGATGACGCGCGAACCAGGCTTGCCCTGCGTGATATCGTACTCTTTCTCACGTGTGATGGCTGGCACATTGAAGCGTTTGATATAGTAGTATCCGCCTTTGCCGTCGCGATAGACAGCATTGTAGATGGTGCGCTTGTCGTTCTTCTTGAACACTTGCACATGCATGATGTTCTTGCCGACAAATACTTTCTCGCTGACGCGGATGACCTTGTATTTTCCGTCTTTATAGAAAATGATGATGTCGTCGATGTCTGAACAGTTGCAAACGAATTCGTCTTTCTTCAGACCGGTACCGATGAATCCTTCCTGACGGTTGATATAGAGCTTCTGGTTGGCTTCCACCACCTTCGTAGCCTCGATGGTCTCGAAGTTCCTGATTTCCGTCAGACGCGGGTGGTCGGCACCGTATTTGCTCTTGATGAACTCAAACCAGCGAATGGTGACATTCGTCATGCGGCTCAAGTCCTTGTTGATGCTCTTGATCTCGTCCTCGATGCGGGCAATGAGTTCGTCGCTCTTGTCCTTGCTGAACTTCGCAATGCGCTGCATCTTGATTTCCAGCAGGCGCAGGATGTCTTCCTTGCGCACCTCGCGGATAAACTGCGGATAGAACGGGGTAAGCCGTTCGTCAATGTATTCGCAAAGGGCATCGCTGGATGTGGCGTTCTCAAATGGTTTCCCTTTGTAGATGCGCTCCTCGATGAAGATGCGCTCCAGGGAGGCAAAGAACAACTGTTCTTCCAGTTCGGCCTTGCGTATCTCCAGTTCCTTGCGCAACAGTTCCTTCGTGCTCTCAACAGAATGCTTCAGCACATCGCTCACCGTCAGGAAGCACGGCTTATGGTCTTCGATGACACAGCAGTTGGGCGAAATGTTGATTTCGCAGTCCGAGAACGCATACAGGGCATCGAGGGTTTTGTCGGATGATACGCCTGGTGCCAGATGAACGAGGATTTCGGCTTCTGCAGCGGTGTTGTCTTCCACCTTCTTGGCCTTGATCTTTCCTTTGTCGATGGCTTTCAGGATGGAGTCGATGAGCGTGGAGGTGTTCTTCGAGAAGGGTATCTCGCGGATGACGAGCGTCTTGTTGTCAAGTTTCTCTATCTTGGCACGAACCTTCAGCATACCGCCACGCTGACCATCGTTGTATTTGCTCACATCGATGCTACCGCCAGTGGGGAAGTCGGGATACAAGTGGAACTCTTCCTTCCGCAGATAACTGATGGCGGCCTCGCACAACTCCACGAAGTTGTGCGGCAGAATCTTCGTCGACAGACCGACAGCGATTCCTTCGGCTCCCTGTGCCAACAGCAACGGGAACTTCACGGGAAGGGTAATCGGCTCCTTGTTCCTGCCGTCGTAGGAGAGCTGCCACTCGGTGGTCTTCGGATTGAAAACGGTGTCTAATGCAAACTTCGACAAGCGGGCCTCGATGTATCGGGGTGCTGCCGCACGGTCGCCGGTGAGGATGTTTCCCCAGTTGCCCTGCATGTCGATGAGCAACTCCTTCTGTCCCATCTGCACCAGGGCGTCGCCGATAGAGGCGTCGCCGTGCGGGTGGAACTGCATCGTGTGTCCCACGATATTGGCCACCTTGTTGAATCTGCCGTCGTCCAAGCGCTTCATCGAGTGCATGATGCGGCGCTGAACGGGCTTGAATCCGTCTTCTATATGGGGAATGGCACGATCCAGAATGGAGTAGCTGGCGTAATCCAGGAACCAGTTCTGGTACATGCCGCTCAGATGGTGCACTGCTGAGGCATCGAAACGGCTCACAGGGTGGTAGTCAGAATGGATATCTTCCACCTGCCCGATGTCTTCACCTTCTTCTATGCGCTCGTTGTCTTTGATTTCTTCGTCCATGTAGGGCTTTCTCTATTAAAAACCTTTCTTGAATTGGATTTTTCCGAATTTCTCGAAATCGAGGCTTACCATCTCAATAAAATGCTCGTGGCGCGCCTTGCCGATAAGCTTCAAAGCCGTCTTCTCGTTGACTTCCAGATGCTGCTTCAAACCCTTGATCAGGCGGTTCTGCGAAATCTCAGGCTTGTCGGCATCCTTAAAGATGAGGTCGATAGTTGTCTTGAGCTGCTCTACGTCGTTGTGCAAATTCATACGGTGTCTGAATTTGTAAATCGCAAGGCAAATTCCGATGAGGAAAACAATTCCTACAATTAGTAAAGTATGATTCATTTTTTATAGATAGGTTTAGAAATTTCTTCGCAAATATACAACTTTTTTTAAAAATCACAGCAATGTATCAAAAAAAATCGTAATTTTGCGCCAAAATATTCAAACTAACCCTAAAAATATAGTAAAATCTATGACGGAAATCAGTCAGAAAGCTCCTGCAAAGGAGCCGCAAGAATCTAAACAAGAATCACATTTTGACCATAGCAGACACCTCGTCGGAGGTCTCCTCGGTCCCATCTTGGCAATACTTATTTGGTTGATTCCCATCGAAGGACTGACGCCGGAAGCTCACAAACTGCTCTCTATCGTCACCCTGGTGGCTATCTGGTGGATCACGGAGCCGCTGCCCATTCCGGTCACGTCGCTGGTAGGTCCAACGCTCTGCGTCGTCTTGGATGTCGTGAAGATGAAAGACGCGTTCGCAGCCTTCTCCAATCCGATGATCTTCCTCTTCATGGGCGGATTCATCATTGCCAAGGCGATGACGGTCAACGGTCTCGATAAACGCATTGCCTACGGTATCATGTCGATGAAATGGGTGGGCGACAGTCCGCGCCGCATCTTCCTGGCCATCGGTCTGGCTTGTATGCTGTGCTCTGGCTGGATCAGCAACACCGCTACAGCTGCCATGATGTTCCCCATCGCACTCGGTCTCTTGGAAGCAATCAGGGAGATGATGGCCCAGAAAGGGAAAGTCATCGAGCTGCATACCTATAAATATGCTACAGGACTGATGCTGATGACGGCCTACGCCTGTTCCATCGGTGGAGTGCTGACGCCTATTGGTACGCCTCCGAATATTATTATGTTGGGCTTCCTTGACGAGTTGGCACATATTCACATTTCCTTCTTCAGTTGGATGATGTGGGGCTTCGTGGCGATGGTTTGTTATTTCATCATCACCTATTTTATATTGACACGTATGTTCCCGGCCGACATCAATCATATCGAAGGCGCCCAGGAACTCATTGCCGAGAAGGTGAGATCACTTGGCAAATGGTCGCAGGCTCAGAAGAATACGCTCTTCGCCTTCCTGGTAGCTGTTGTGCTGTGGGTAACACCTGGTGTCATCAGCTTGTGCGATGGTACAGACAGTGAAATTCTGAAGACCTACAACAAAATTCTGCCCGAATCGGCAGTTGCACTCGTAGGTGCCTTGCTGCTGTTCTTCATGCCTGCCGACAGGAAACTCAAAAGACCAACCCTCACTTGGCGCGAAGCTGTAGGAGGTATCGAGTGGGGCACACTGCTCCTCTTCGGTGGTGGACTTGCAATGGGAGGTATGATGTATTCCACCGGCTTGTCAGCGTGGATTGGACAACTGATTATCGAGAGTCTCGGAGGAAAACCGTCGGAGTTCGTCTTCGTCGCCGTCTTCTGCGTGATGGCGCTCCTGCTGTCCGAGCTGACATCCCATACGGCAGCCACCAATATGATTGGCCCGTTGGCGATTGGTGCAGCCATTTCCGCAGGTTTCAGTCCGATACCTGTTGCCGTAGGCGTTGCCCTCTCCTCATCCCTCGGCTTCATGCTGCCTGTCAGCACACCCCCGAATGCCATCGTCTATTCCAGCGGTTATGTGCCTATCACGAAGATGATCAAGACCGGTGTCTATATCGACTTCATTGGCATCTTCTGCATCACCATCCCCATCGTCCTCTATCTCGTTGAATTGATATTGGGCTAAACAAAAAAAGGCATCCTTCTGTTGAGGGATGCCTTTTTCTTTGCAAGATAGAAACCTTCTAGTCCCTAGAAATGAGAGGTGACAATTAATCCTTAGAGGGGAAGAATAGGAGGTTGTTTCAGCAAATGGCGAGGTGAAATACTAAATTTTAGGTATTGCAGCCCATTGACAATGTCCGTACCTTTGCCGCCAGAAAAATGAGTGACGGATTTGGTATGTGGCAAAGATATTGTTTTTTAGCTGTTTTGTTTGTTGTATTCCCCTTTTCTCTGCTGGCACAGCACGTCTCGCTGACGGGCAAGGTGCTAGACGAGAAGAGCGGGAAGCCGGTGGAATATGCTTCGGTATTGCTGCAAGCACAGGATCTGTGGGCTATTACGAATGAAGAGGGTAGGTTTACCATCAAGCAGGTGCCGCAGGGTGACTATGTGCTCGTAGTGCAATGTATGGGATATGCCCGCCGCACACTGAACATCCATCTCACGCCGACAACACCTGCCCTGCAGATAGTGCTGCAGCAGGAGAGTCTGCAACTGGAAGAGGTGGAGGTAGTGGCCCAGCGCCGCGAGGATGCCGCCACCACAACCTATACCATCGACCGCACCACGCTCGACAATCAGCAGCTGCTGAACCTAGACGAGATAACGACCCTGTTGCCTGGCGGAAAGACGGAAAACAGTACGCTGGTGAGCGACAACCGGCTGATGCTGCGCAGTGAGAGTCAGGAGAAGGGTAACGCGTCGTTCGGCACAGCAGTAGAGGTTGACGGGGCGCGCATTGACAACAATGCGGCGATGGATGAGTCGCTGGCCGCCAGCACCCGCAACATGAGTTCATCGAATATTGAAAGTGTGGAGATCGTGACGGGCATCCCTTCGGTGGAATATGGCGATTTGAGCAACGGAGTAGTAAAGGTACGCACGCGCAAGGGAAAGTCGCCGTTTATCGTTGAGGGGAAAATCAACCAGCACACGTACCTGCTGGCACTGAACAAAGGACTGGAGTTAGGCAGGAACGGTGGTCTGCTGAATGTGTCGTTCGAGCGCGCCCGTTCGTTCTCGGATATCGCCTCACCCTATACGGCCTATACCCGCAATGTGTTGTCGCTGAACTATATGAAGGTATTCTCCGAGCAGACGACGCCCCTGACGCTCAATATCGGGGTGACGGGGAATGTCGGCGGTTATCATTCTAAGAACGACCCCGACGAATTGTTTGACAGTTATTCAAAGGCGCGCGACAATGAGATTCGCGGCAACGTCTCAATAGACTGGCTGCTGAACAAATCGTGGATTACGAACCTGTCGCTGAAGGGCAGCATCTCGTTTCAAGACAAGAAATCGGAGGACTATACCAAAACGGGCAGCGCCTCTTCGCAACCCTATATCCATACGCAGGAAGAAGGTTATTTCGTTGCTACAGACTATGATGTGAACCCGCAGGCCAACATCATTCTGGGACCGACAGGATACTGGTATCTGAAAAGTTTCAACGACCAGAAGCCCGTCAATGTTTCCCTGAAACTCAACGGCAACTGGACACGCCGCTTCGGACGTGTGCTGAGCAAGCTGTTGGTGGGTGCCGAATACAAGGGCAGCGGCAACGAGGGACGCGGTACGTATTACGACGATATGCGCTATGCTCCAACCTGGCGCCCTTACCGCTATGATGAACTGCCTTGGATGCACAACCTGGCACTGTTTGGCGAAGAAAAGCTGACCATCACTACCAGCACGAAGGGAGCCTATCTGCAGCTGGTGGCAGGATTGCGCGACGACCTGACCATGATCAATGGTTCTGACTACGGACGGGTGTCGAGTTTGGCACCGCGCTTTCAGGCAAAATACCTGTTTTGGGAAAAGCGAGCGGGATGGGTCAGCGACCTGAGTATTCACGCAGGATGGGGCAAATCGGTGAAGTTGCCGTCGTTCCAGATTCTATACCCCTCGCCTTCCTATTCGGATATCCTGTCGTTTACGCCAGGAAGCACAGCGGACAACAAGGCCTATTACGCTTATTACACCTTCCCCTCGCAGGCCATTTACAACAACGACCTGAAGTGGCAATATACCAATCAGACCGATTTGGGTATCGATGCGAAGATTGCAGGCACAAAGATTTCGCTGTCGGCATTCTATCATCAGACCTTCCATCCCTATATGTCGGTATATGAATATACGCCTTTTATCTATAAGAAGACCGGACAGCAGGCGATAGAGACCAGTGGCGTGGCTGCTGCCGACCGTGCGTACAGCATCGATCCGCAAACAGGCGTGGTGACGCTCATCGACCGTTCGGGCAACCACCAGCCGCAGCAGCTGGCTTATTCGGAATACCGCACCTACAATGCCACGAGGAAGTATGTGAACGGCAGCCCGGTAAAGCGTTACGGCATTGAATGGATTGTGGATTTTGCACCCATCAAGGCACTGAAGACCAGCATCCGTATCGATGGCAACTACTATGCTTACAAGGGGATAGACGAAACATTGTTTGCGGGAGGTATGACCGGCACAGGGTCAGCAACGACAACCAGTTATCCATTGGTGGCCTACTACCGCGGTTCTTCCTCAACTTCAACAGGAACGGTGTCGTCAGGATCGGTAGCCAACGGCAGTGAGTCGCGACAAGTGAACCTGAATGCCGTCATCACCACCCATATTCCCAAGGTCCGCCTCATCGTATCGCTGCGGTTGGAGACCTCGCTGTATAACTACAAACGTTCGCTGAGTAAGCTGAGCAACGGGACGCGCGGCATTGTCATCGACAGTCCGGCAGACTATTTCGGCACGCCCTATGACGGCACTTCCACCAATAACTATGTGGCCGTCTATCCAGAATACTACAGCACGTGGGACCAGCCGAACCAGCTGATTCCTTTTGCCGAGAAGTTTGAGTGGGCACGCGACAATGACCGCACCCTCTACAACGAACTGGCCAAACTGGTGTTGAAGAGCAACTATGCCTATACGCTCAACCCCGACTATCTGTCGAAATACTTCTCGGCGAATATCACGGTGACAAAGGAAATCGGCGACCACATCTCGGTTTCTTTCTATGCTAACAACTTCTTCAATAACATGAGTAAGGTGAAGTCATCGCAGACGGGACAGGAGACCTCACTCTTTGCCAGCCGCTATATTCCGAAATTCTATTATGGATTGTCGGTGAGGGTGAAGATATGACCCAAATATCCACCCCAGCCCAAGGATCCACCCCAGCCCTCCTTGAAAGGAGGGAGAAGGGAGGGAGGAGCAAGGGGCAAGAAGTATGGGACATGGAGTAAGTAGTAAAGTAATAAGGAGATGAAGAATATTATATATAGCATACTGCTCATTGGCGCACTGACTGCGTGCAGCTATGAGGAAGAACTAGAACTGATGGATGTATCCGTCAGACTGGAGTATCCAGCCAACACCATCGACCCGTATGAGGGAGCGGAGGTGGAAATCCGAAATGCGGTGTCGTCGGTGTTTATCTCTGAAACCAATGGCGACGGAGTGGCTCGCTTCACCGTTCCCTCCGGCATCTACGAGATTACATCGTCGGGCACCCATATCGAAGGCAACTACCGCTATATCTACAACGGGGTGAAAAGTCAGGTGGTGGTATCGCCCGACAGCACCAATGTGATTGCGTTGAAATTGACGGTTACGAAAAAGAGAATAGTGAATTAAAGCCCCCTCCATCCTCCCCCCTGAAAGCCCCCTCCAGCTCCCCCTGAAGGGGGAGAGGAGAGACAAAGGTCAAAGGTCAAAGGTCTAAGGTCTAAGATCGAAGGTTGAAAGTGTAATAATTATATAATAAAATAGAAGTATGATGAAAAGAATTGTATGGAGCTTGATGCTCACGGCTGTCTTCCTGACGGCCCCGACAAGACTGTCGGCAGAAACCATTGACGTGCAGTACCTCGTGCTGACACAGCAGGATGGCTCGACAGCGAAATTTGCATTGATCGACTATCCGGTCTTGACCTTTAACGAGGCAAACGAACTGGTCGTTACCTGTCAGCAGGAGGTGCTGACGGTAGATATCCAGAGTTTGACCAGCTATGACATCATCACCGAACAGGTGGAAAAGGAAACGACCGCCATTGCAACGATTCAGGCGAATGACGGCACTATTCCCTCGCGACCCACAATTGCTTTCGGTGAAGCAACGTTCAGCAACCTGAAAGCCGGACAACGCATCACGGTTTACACCATCGACGGAAGGGTTGTCAATACGGTTACAGTTACAACGGATGGTACTGCCAGCGTACAGCTCAACAGTTTGCCCAAGGGCGTTTATATCCTTCGCAGTCCACAAGGGAGTGTAAAGGTAAAAAGGTAAAAAAGTAAAAAAAATAAAACAGAAAAAATATGAAAAAGATTTTACTATCAATTGCGATTTTTGCAAGTGCGCTGACAACTCAGGCGCAAACATGGAACATGGTTGTTACCACTGCCGACGGACAGACCGTTGAGGTGAAACAGGCTGATGTAAAGAACATTGTGTTCAGGGCAGACGACCAGAACGCCGACCAAGTGTTGATCAAAGAAGTATATAACGGCGGTGTGATGAATCCGGAAACCAACAAGAACTACCAGTACGACAAGAGTATCACCCTCTACAACAACTGCGGTCAGGTGGCAGTACTGAACAACCTCTGCGTGGGAATGGCATTCCAGTCAAACGCTGAAGCATCAGCCAACGACAAGTTGTATAAAGACGGACAGCTGGTGTATGAGAACGAAGACTTCATTCCGGCTTTTCACGGCATCTGGTATTTCCCCAACTCACTGGTTATCCAACCGTATTCACAGGTGGTGGTCAACATCCACGGTGCCATCGACAACACCAAGACCGTACCCGCATCGGTGAACTACGCCAACAAGGACTATTACTGTATGTATGATCCGGAGTATGGCGGTGGCGGCAACTCTGCGGGCAATAATTTCTACAACAACACCAGCTATTATCCTTCACCTGCCGACGTGATTCCGACCTCACACTACCTGAAGACGGTGAAATACGGAATGGGCAATGCCTGGACGTTCAGCGTGTTGTCTCCGGCCGTATTCATCTTCCAGACACAAGGCGTTTCTCCCAAGGAGCATGCCGAGAATGCAGATAACATCTGGTATGCCGACGGTGTTCAGCAAACGAGCGTGTTTACTTCTATCAAGGTGAAGAAGGAATGGGTTATCGATGGTGTAGAGGTCTTCAATGCGGCCAAGCTTGCTGACTGTAAGAAACGTTTTTCTGCCGACATCGATGCCGGACATGTGAATCTGACCAACCAGTTGGGACACTCGCTCTACAGGAATGTGGACAAGGAGGCAACAGAGGCCCTTCCGGAGAACAGCGGCAAACTGGTGTATAACTATGCGCTGGGCGTCGATAATTCCACTGATCCAAGCGGTATCGATGCGGAGGCTTCGATGAAGAACGGTGCCCATATCATCTTCCAGGACACCAACAACTCAACCAACGACTTCCACGAGCGACAGAAATGTTCGCTGCGCGGAGAATAACAAATCGTTACAGGTAAAATTCACCGCATCTCTAACGTGAAGCATTTCATACCATATCTCGTCTGGCTGGGTGGAGCTGTGATGGTTCCACTCCAGCTCTTTGCACAAACGGGCAGTCAGCCGTCACCAGCCGACAGCCTGTTGTACAGGGATTATGCATTTCTCAAACAGTCTGATCCCTGGCTGACCAGCCAGAATGCAGCAGGCTTGCAGCGCCTGCCCGTCAGTCATCTGTCGCAGGCAACGCTGTCGCTGCAATACGACAAGGGCCACTTCACCAACTACTATGAGGCACCGAAGGCGCTGACGGTAGCAGCAGGTGTGGAATCGTTCTACCGACTGTCGTCCGACATTGTGGTGTTTGGTAAAATCGCCTACAGCAACCAGTCGATGAAAAACCTCACGGGTTCGGCCTTTATCAATCCGACCCGAATGCCGTTTGACATCGTGGAAGACTCGCTGACGAATGCCGGCGACAAACATCTGGATACATATCGACTGACGGGAGCCGTCAGTGGCAGGGTTTATAAAAAGGTGTCGCTGGGTGTGAAGGTGGACTTCACCGCTGCCAACTATGCCAAATACAAGGACCTGCGCCACAAGAACAACCTGATGAACCTGGTGGTGACGGCAGGCGTCTATGTGCCTGTAGCCAACTGGCTCAAGGTGGGTGCCAACTACGAATACCTCCGGCATACGGAGAGTGTGACGTTTCGGAAGTACGGCTCTTCCGACCAGGTGTATAAGTCGCTGATCAACTATGGTGCCTTCATCGGAAAGGTGGAGACGTTCGGCGCATACGGCTATACGGATATGAATCAGGAGATGCCTTTCTTCGACGAGCATCAGGGGGGCGGTATCCAACTCGACTTCCAGCTGGCGCCTCAGCTCAGCTGGTATCATGCGTTTTCATTCAACAGACGCAAAGGGTATTACGGCAAGAAGTCGCCCTATACCATTTCCTATAATCAGCACAAGAGCAACGGCTATCAGTATCAGACGCGTTTGACGTGGAAACAGCGGCAGAACCTGCACCAGTGGGATTTCGCAATCGAGACGGAAAAGCTGCACGACTTTGCAAATACCTATCGCGAGATGACCGATGAGGAGACGTCTGCCCACTACTATGCTTATTATACGCCGGTGAAACTGTCGGATAAGCTGTGGACAACCGGACACTTCGCCTATAGCGGTCACTTCCGCCTGAAAGACCAGATTCCCGTATGGGCTGTTCAGGCAGGTATGAACTTTATGTTCCGTCGCCAGACGGCTTATGAATACCCCTATTTCCGCAGACAGGAAATCAGGAGCTTCGAGGAATGGATACGGGCGGAATACAATCTGTTCCTGCCGAAGGGCATCCTGACCATCAGCGCTGGCTTTGCCTATCAGAACGGACGGGGCGACCTGTGTGAAGACGGCACCTTGGCGGAGCCTTCCGCCAAACAGTCGTTTCCGCCGGAGATGGAGGCGTTCCTACATCGCGAATACCAATACCTTACGGCTCCCCGATACCAGGTTGACGGGTCGGTGAAATACGGATTCATCTTTCCGAATACCCGCATGAAGACGTATGCGAAAATCAACATCTCGCACCAGAAAGCACATTGCAACGATGTGCTGATGGAGGGCAACGACCGTCTGAGCGGAACCCTCACCATCGGCTGCGAATTCTAACAATAACCAATAACCCATTCACAAATCCTCCCCCTCGGGGGAGCCAGAGAGGGGTTTCAATAACCATTATAAAAAATGAAAAAATTTTATTATCTCCTCCTCCTGGCGATACTTCCTGCATCCTTGTCAGCACAAGCGCTGAAGCAGGATGAAACGTATCGTGTGGGGAAGCTGAAAAACGGACTCACCTATTATATCCGTCATAACGCGAAAGAGGCAGGACTCGCCGACTTCTATATCGCCCAGCGTGTGGGCAGCATCCTGGAGGAACCGCGTCAGCGCGGCTTGGCCCATTTCCTCGAACACATGGCGTTCAACGGTACGAAACATTTTCCAGGCAAAAACGGACAGTTAGGCATCGTGCCCTGGTGTGAAACCATCGGTGTGAAATTCGGTGCCAACCTCAATGCCTATACCTCTATCGACCAGACGGTTTATCACATCGGCTCAGCACCGCTGAAGACCGAGGGCGTGCTCGACTCTTGTCTGCTGGTGCTCAACGACTGGAGTCACTTCATCCTCTTAGAGGACAAAGAAATAGACAAGGAGCGCGGCGTCATCCATGAGGAGTGGCGCACACGTCGGGCAGGAATGGCGATACAGCGCCTGCAGGAGAATGCGCTGCCCGTCATCTATCAGGGTTCGAAATACGAAGACTGTCTGCCCATCGGCTCAATGGATATCGTTGACAACTTCCCCTATCAGGACCTGCGCGACTACTACCAGAAATGGTATCGTCCCGACCTGCAGGCTATCATCGTCGTGGGCGACATCGATGTCGATCAGGTGGAAAAGAAAATCAAGAAACTCTTCTCGCCGATTCCCAAACCGAAGAATGCTGCCGAGCGCATCTACTACCCTGTGCCCGACAACGACAAGATGATTGTCAACATCCAGAAAGACAAGGAACAGCCCATCGTGATGGTACATGTCTATATGAAGCACGAGGCTACACCAGACAGCGAGAAGAACAGTACGAAATACCTGCGCGACGGCTATATCGACAGACTCATCAGTTCGATGCTGAACAGTCGTACGGCTGAACTGCGCCAGCAGGCCAACCCACCATTTATGAGTGCGACAGCCCGCGTGGGCGACTTCTTCGTCAGTCGCACCAAGGAGGCCTTCTCGTTGGCGGTGAGCTGCAAGCAGGACAATATCTTAGGTGGACTGACGGCAGCGATGGCTGAAGCCGAACGGGTTCGTCAGCACGGATTCACACCAGCGGAACTCGAACGTGCCAAGAAACTCATGCTCACTGCTGCCGAGCGTCGCTATCAGGAGCGCAACGACCGTCGCAATAGCTACTTCGTCAACAAGTGTGTACACCACTTTCTGGAGGCTGAACCGCTGACATCGGAGGAGTTTGACCTGCAGCTGACCCAGCAATTCGACCGCGAGGTGTCGCTGGAGGATGTCAACCGTGCGGTGAGCGAACTGATTACCAACCAGAATCAGGTGTGTGTGCTCTATGGCTCCGACAAAGAAGATGTTGTACTGCCCAACGAGCAACAACTCGAACAGACCATCCTCGCAGCAGAGCAGCAAACCTACAGCCCGTATGTCGAGGAGCAACTGGCTGACCAACTTATCAGCACGTTGCCCCAGCCAGGTAAAATTGTCAGCGAACAGCCATTTTTGCACGGTTTCATCGAGTTGACACTTTCCAATGGCATGAAGGTTTATGTACGCACGACCGATTTCACTGCCGACCAGATACAGATGACCATCAGGGGCGAAGGCGGCACCTCGCAGTATTCTGATGAGGATATTCCTAACTTCTCGCTCATCACCAGCAGCATCACCGATGCCGGCGTTGGCGACTTCGATGCCACCACGCTGCGCAAGATGCTCACAGGGAAAGCAGTACGCGTCAGTCCGTCGGTAGGTTCTCGTGGACAAAGCATCAGCGGCAGCGGATCGGTGAAAGATATGAAGACGATGTTCGAACTGGCCTGGCTCTATTTCACCCAGCCCCGTCGCGACACAACAGCTTTCAACAGTCTGATGAACCGCACCCGTTCGTTCCTGAGCAACCGCAACGCATCGCCGAAAGTCGATTACAACGACTCCATCAAGGCCATCCTTTATGGAAATCATCCGCGCATGCAGCCTGTGACGCAGAAGGTTGTTGACAAAGCCGACTACGACCGCATCTTCCAGATTTACAAAGAGCGCTTTGCTGATGCCGCCAACTTCAAGACGATTATCATCGGTCATGCTTCACTCGATGAGTTGCGACCGCTCATCTGTCAGTATCTCGCTACGCTGCCTGCCACCAACCGTCACGAGCAGACTCGCTGGGACCGCATCCCCCGTATTGTCGGCGGCGAATCGACGCATGTGTTCCGGAAGGCGATGGCGACACCGTTGGCAAATGTCAGCATCTTCTATACCACCGATGTGCCCTTCTCGCCCCAGAGCGATTTGGAACTCGACTTCCTGAAGCGCTGTCTGTCTATCGCTTATACAGATTCGGTACGCGAGGAGAAAGGTGGTACCTATGGTGTCGGCGTGAACTTCGAACTCGACAAAGACGACCAGCCGAATGCCACGCTGAAGATATCGTACAACGCTGACCCCAGCCGCTACGAGGAACTCAACCCCATCATCTACCAGCAGCTGCAGCATATTGCCGAACACGGGCCGGAGGCTTCCAGCATGGAGAAGGTAAAGAAATACCTCGTGAAGCAGTATGCACAGTTGGCTATCGACGACGGCTATTGGGACTATGTTGTTTGGCACCAGATAGACGATGATGCTGACTTCGACCGCGACTATTGTCAGATGGTGGAACAGATGACGGCCCGCCAGGTTCAGCAGATGGCACAGCGCTTCCTTGCTGCTCACCGCCGCATCGAAGTCACCATGCTCTCAGAATAATTATGCATTATGCATTATGAACCAACGGTCTCTGACCGAAGGGAAGAAATTATGCATTATGAATTATGAATTATGAATTATTTCGTACCTTTGCATCATGAAGAATATCAAGATGTATGAACCCAGCGATAAGATGA
>CADBAP010000037.1 GCA_902792685.1 uncultured Prevotellaceae bacterium | reverse complement strand
GCATATTGCATCTTTTGCGATGTAAACCTGAAGACAGGCGAAGCCCACAAGCAGAACTGTCCGTATTATCAAGATGCGGAAGCGAATGACAGTTTGCCGTCGTCGCAAAGTACAAAACCGGTACAGCCCCCGCATGATATTCATATCACTTGTCCGCAATGTGGTGCCGAGTTCACCGGCAAGTCGGCAAGCCTTGCTTTCAAGAACGGTCGTAACCACAACAAAGGCTGTCCGCTTTTCAATCAAGTTCCAGAGGTTCCACAAGTACCACAAACCCCCAAAATACAATAAGACTATGAAACGTATAGCCCTTTTTATACCAATGGCACTTGCTGCAGTGGTATCTGCACATGCACAGATTCCTACAGTGTCTGGCGGTGTTTGTGCCAACTGTGAAAAGGCTCGCTTTGAGAAAAAGGGCGGGCAGTGGGTTGAGGTGACACCCCACGCCTCCAGTTGCCCCTATTACTCGGCACCGTCTAGCGAGGAGTCATCATCAAGCAGTTCGTCGTCGAGTTCAGGCTCAACCCATTTGCGTGACTACAAGCCGCTTCCCGAAGTTAAAAGCCGATTGAATATTTCGTCCGGTATATATCACTGTATGTATAATGCCGGTGATGGAGATCACATGATTACCTGCCCCGCTTGCGGCAGCGTGGCTCATGAACGCTGGTGTGCTTTTGCCTTGACGCAGAAAGCGGCTATTGAGGCGAAGACCAAAGCACTTGCCGCAACCACACCCGAAGGACGACGTAAGGCGATAATTGATTTTCATGTTTGTGAGGATAACTTGCACAACTCCTTCAATTATTGGATGGCTAAATTTACAAAAGAGCGTGAAGAAGCCGAGCGCAAGGCTCAATCAACCCAGCAGGACAATGCCACATATACGCACACTGTCGCCCCAGGAACGTATATAGCACAACACTACGACAAGGAACTGACTTTCGGTGGCTACTTCGCACGTGCTATCGGAGCCACCATGCCCAATGGTGAGGAACGCTGGTTGCTTTACACAACCGACGGTGAGGAAGTGGGTCAGTTCTCCAAGGTTGAATTTGTCGAGGCTAACGGCATCAACCAGTATATTCTTGTCCGTGACGATAACGGCAAGTGGGGCATCTACAGCCGTGGCGGCACCAAGATGTGCGAGCCTAAGTTTGAGAGCGTCAAGATGTTATCGACTGTTGTCAATGAGATTGGAGGGAAGGTGGTTGTCTTTGATGTTACCATGAGAAATAATAGTGGCGTACTCCAGCATGGTATTTACAACCCCGACATCGAAGACATGAATCAGGGGCTAAATGAGAATAATACCCCCATGACTATTCCGTGCGTGTATGACTATGTGGAACTGATTGACCGCAGCTGCACGTATGACGGCGTACTGGTAAAGGTGAGGAAAAATGGTTTGTCGGGTGTTATCGGCACTTTCAACGGTACGGTGAAGATTCCCGTCGCTTATTCTTATATCAACACTTACTTCACCCTCAAGGGCGGCATGTATCTGCTTGTGGGCGACGGCAACCGCATGGGTGCCTATCATGTGGACGATGAGGTGGTAGAGGTGGTGCCCGTTACCGATGGTTACACACTTGACAAAGTAAAAAGTCTTATCGCTGAAAAAGAAAAGGAATGAAAACGTGAGCCTCACTGCGGCTGGCGCGACTATCATCCATAAAGAGAATAACTAATAAAACAATACCATTATGAAACGACTCATTTTATCATTAGCAATCATTCTGACGGCAGGTATCTCTGCTCAGGCTCAGACAAAGGAATGTGACAACTGTCACGGTTCAGGTTTGGAGTATCGCACTTGTGCCTTCTGTAAAGGTGAAGGTTATCGCGAGTGCGACTTCTGCTTAGGCAAGAAGATCGTACGCTGCAATATGTGTCAGGGGGCGAAACAAGTGACTTGTGCCCATTGTAACGGTCGCGGCGGAACAAAAATCAAAGACGAGTGGCGCGAATGCCAATGGTGTGGCGGCCAGGGAACACCCGAATGTGAAGAATGTAAGGGCACAGGCACGAAGGTCTGCTGGAAGTGCAAGGGCGAAGGCCAGTATGTTTGCAACCAATGCAAAGGCGACAAAGTCAACCAATGGCAATGTCATGTTTGTGGTGGTACAGGAAAAGTAAAGGCGCAATCGCAAACTGTTACTTCCACCTACACCGACGACAACGGCTATTCAGGTACTGTTCAGGTACAAATCGACCCCAACGACAGTGAACAGGAGAAAATGCGTAAGCTGGCGAAAGCCAGAGTGCAACATCGCTTGGAACAGATGAAGAAGAACGGCGTGAAAGTTCCTTCTCAGCAATAGTCAAAATAGTGTTGAACTTAAAAAACGGATAAAACCATGAAACGAAACAACCGACAACTGACTGTCCGGACGATGGTGTTGTGTCTTTTAGGCCTTATGATGATGATGCCGCAGAATGTTTTTGCCGGTGCGGATATTAAATTTACCTTTAAAGAAGGTAAGATGGGAGATGGTTTCTGTGAAGTGCGTGGGTATTTCACAAACAATGGCGATATGGCCGGTGAAATCACCAAGGCTGAAATTACGATTGATGTAAAGCGCAATGGAACGATCCTGTATTCTGTGAAGAAGACTTTTGATATGGGGCATTTGTATGTATGGAATGGAGCCCCCTATCATACCTTTACTGTCTATGACAGCCGATTCAAGGAAGGAACGGAGTGTCGCTTAAATTGGTACTTTTGGTGGGACAATGTCAAGCCGATAGGCAACTGACACCATCGGCACCGTGATTACGAACAGCACATCGGGCGCACCGATATTTCGGTGTGCCCGATGTGTGTTTACAGCCCCCCTCACAGCAGAGGTTTACTGTGGAGCTGCTCATTGCGCCATGAAGGCTTCCACATCTTTCGGGTGGTAGGGGATTCGTTTTTCTCCGAGGAAACGGCAGCCGTCTTTGGTGATCAGCACATCGTCTTCGATGCGGATGCCACCGAAGTCCTTGTAGGTTTCCAGGAGGTCGAAGTTCAGGAACTCAGCACAATGTCCGCTCTTGCGCCAGTCGTCGATAAGGGCAGGGATGAAGTAGATGCCCGGCTCATCGGTCACCACAAATCCTTCTTGTAGGCGACGGCCCATGCGCAGACAGTTGGTACCGAACTGTTCGAGGTTGGGACGTGTCTCCTCATCGAAGCCGACGTAAATCTGTCCCAATCCTTCCATATCGTGCACATCCATACCCATCATGTGGCCTAATCCGTGAGGCAGGAACATGGCGTGGGCACCGGCAGCAACGGCTTCGTCAACATCGCCCTTCATCAATCCCAGTTCTTTCAGCCGTTCAGTCATCAGACGGCAAACGGCAAAGTGCACATCCATATATTTCACACCAGGTTTGGCTACATTGAGTACATAGTCGTGACATTCTACCACGATGTTGTAGATATCTAACTGGCGCTGGGTGAACTTGCCGTTGACAGGCATCGTGCGAGTGTGGTCGGAACAATAGTCGTCGAGTTCGCAGCCTGCATCACAGAGCACAAGGCGACCAGCTTCCAACTTAGCAGCAGAGGGATTTCCGTGCATGATTTCCCCATGTTGCGAGAAGATCGTGGCAAAACTGGTGCCGCTGGCATGTGAACGGGCAATACCATCCACTTGTCCGCCGATGAATCGTTCAGTCACACCTGGCTTGATGAGTCGCTGGGCGGTAGTATGCATCAGATAACCTACATCGCAGGCACGGTCGATAGCTGCTATTTCCTGCGGCTCTTTCGTAGAACGCATCTTTACAACGGCTTTGATAAGAGCAAGCGAAGCCGCCTCTTTCTGCTTGGACGGATGGATGCCCAGTAAATCCATGATTTGGATTTGGGTATCGTGACGATAGGGAGGGAGGAAGTGAAGCCTACCCCCAACCCCTCCCGAAGGGATGGGAGAGAGGATGTCTTTCAGTTTATTCATAGGGGCAGTATTGGCGACACCCACCTCAGCTGCCAAGTCAGCTACTGATGGTGTAAATCCCATCCATACAATATCCTCTACATCGATATCGTCGCCGATGAGCCATTCCTTATCATTGTCAATATCGATGACACCCACCAGTCCGTCGCGATGCTGTCCGAAATAATACAGGAACGCTGAGTCCTGACGCATAGGTGCATAACTGTTAGCGGGATAATTACATGGCGATTCGTTGTTGCCAAACAGAATGATGATTCCTTCGCCAACGAGTTTCTTCAACTCGTTGCGTCGCTGAATATAGGTTTCTTTGCTGAACATAAGTCAATTGTTTTTAGATTTGGGGACGAAGGTACAAAAAAACATGCGTCGGACAAAGAAAAATGTTTTCTTTTTTGTAATTTTGCACCCGATTACGAAAAGTTCTATCATTAAGGTAAAAGGAAACAGCGTGAAAGTAACGAGGAATACGGGATTGGTGCTTGAAGGCGGAGGCATGCGAGGTGTCTTCACCAGCGGTGTGTTGGATGCCTTCATGAAAAACGGCTATTATTTCCATTATGCTGTTGCTGTTTCCGCTGGAGCATGCAACGGATTGTCTTATGCCAGTCATCAGCCGCGCCGTGCTCGCTTGTCAAATATTGATATGTTGGCGAAATACGACTATATCAGTCTTCGGCATCTGGTGACGCAAGGTTGTATCTTTGATCCGGATTTGTTGTACGACCGTTTCCCCAACGAACTGATTCCTTATGATTACGATGCATATTTCAAAGGTGGAATGACTTTTGAGATGGTCACGACGAACTGCCTGACGGGATATGCCGAATACTTGAAGGAAGACAACGGTGACCGTGACCGCCTGCTGAAGATTTGTCAGGCGTCCAGCAGTTTGCCTTTTGTCAGCAAGATGGTGATGGTCGATGGTGTACCCATGTTGGACGGAGGTATTGTTGACAGTATTCCGTTGGTACGTTCCATAGAACAGGGACACGAAACGAATGTGGTTGTCTGCACGCGCAACCGCGGTTATCGTAGTGAAGGGAAAGATCATAAGATTCCGAAATTCATCTATAAGAACTATCCGCGTCTGCGTGTGGCCTTGAGTCGTCGTGTCAGAGTTTATGACGAACAGCTGGAATTGGTGGAAAAGATGGAAGATGAAGGGAAAATCATCTGCATCCGTCCGTCCAAACCTGTGGAGGTTGACCGAATGGAAAAGAATACAGCAAAGTTAGAGGCTTTGTATCAGGACGGTCTTGCGCAGGGCGAAGCCTTTTGTAAGAAGTATTTATAGGTCAGGCAATATTCCCGATGCCCCAACGCTTCCGATTTTGTTTGCTGTCCGGATGCTGTTTGTTCGATGCAATTAAGAATCTCATCGCGTACATTCTCAAATGAAAGTCCGTTGGTAACGATAGCACCAGCGTTGATGTCCATATCGTCAGTCATGTGCCGATAGGTATCAGGATTGGAACAAACCTTGATGACGGGCGAGATGGCAGAGCCGGCAACAGAACCGCGTCCGGTGGTATAGAGCACGATATGGCAGCCGCAGGCTATCATCTCCATGATTTCTGCATTGTCGTTGATATTGGGAAAGCCCCATCGAGCCTCCCCGTCAGGTACCACATCCATCATCCATAGTCCCGGTGTGGTCGGAGGCTGGGCAGGGTAGGTGAGTCCTTGTATCTGTTGAGAGCCACTCTTACAGTAAGAGCCCAATGATTTCTCCTCGATGGTTGTCAGTCCGCCTGTCGCATTGCCAGCAGAGAAGCTGTCGTGTCCCATTTGTTTGTAGTATTTATCTGCTTTGACAATACAGTTGTACAATTGCTGTCCTGTCTCTGGGGTGACGGCACGTCGGCGCAACAGATCTTCGCAGCCAATCAGTTCGCCTGGTTCTTCGAAGATGCAGGTGGCACCATGAGCAACCAACCAGTCGAAGGTGCTACCTACTGAGGGATTGGCGGTGATGCCGCTGTAGCCGTCTGATCCTCCGCAAACCGTTCCAATCATGAGATCTTCCCATCCGATGTCGATCGTTGGTGTTGGGGTGATTTGTCGGAGCATATCATCAACAGCAGCGATACCTTTCTCAATGGATGCCTTTGTGCCTCCTTCTTCCTGAATGACAACCAGCTGAGCAGGGCGCCCGCTGTCCTTGATATCTTGCATGAGACGCTCGCGTTGGAAATTCTCACAACCTAACGACACCAGCAATACGGCTCCCACATTGGGGTGTGTACACAGTTGGCGCATCATCTGTTCCGCATAGTCATTGGGCGCACAACCGCTGAACCCAATCAGGTGAACATCCTCGCTCCTCGCCCCTTGCTCAAAGTGTTGTGCGATGCGGGCAGCAACGTGATGGGCACATTCCACTAAGTAAGTGACTACCACTACATTGCGAATACCTTTCCGTCCGTCCTTGCGAAGAAATCCTTGCATTTTCAAATAGATTTTTAGGAAGTCCTAGGAGAACCTAGGATTTCCTAGGAATGCCTAAATACTCAATTCTTTATATGACACACAATTGCGATGAATCAAATCCCAGTCGAGTTCTACGCCGATACCAGGATCCTTGGGAACGGTAATCATACCATGCTCATCAATCGGCAACAAGCCTTTCATCGGGAACTGGAAATCTTTTTCCGGCACGAAATACTCAAACCACTTACAGTTGCGGATGGCACACGACACGTGCAGGTTGACAATATCCATATAGTTCATCGTTGTGGTATGTACCTCACAGTTCATACCAAAACTTTCAGCCAGGTGAGCAATCTTCAGCGTTCCGGTAATACCGCACTTCCACGATACATCGGCTCGTACGATATCAGCAGCTTTTTGGTTGATGACCTGTGCTACACCCCAATGACAGCCACGTGTGGTTTCTGTTGCTGCAATGGGAATGTCGAGTGCCTCACAGAGTTGTGTATATTTGTATAGCTCGAAGTCACGGAAGGGTTCTTCAAACCAGATGTAGTTCAGACGTTCCAACTGGCGCCCCACACGGATGGCTTCGCCGAGCGTGTATTCGGCTACAGGGTCAGACATCAAACCGAAGTCATCACCAACAGCTTTGCGCAGGTTTTCATGGATACGCATATCGGTCTCAATAGGCCCCGGCGGATGTACCTTATAGCATTTGATTCCACGCTCCTTGTAGTAGAGAGCCTCATCAATATAATCCTGTTCGTTGGTATAGAACAAACTGCTGGCATAGACAGGCAGTTGCTCACGATAAGCACCTATATATTGGTAGAGGGGTAAACCAGCAGCCTTCGCGCAGATATCCCATAGCGCCACATCGACAGGTCCTGGCAGATAGACAGGGAAGAACGTCAGGTGGCGGTCAATATTCCATAGCTCGTGCCAAATCTTCTCGTGGTCGTAAGGTGAGCGCCCCAAAACAACGGGAGCGATATTGTCGTGGATATACGACTCTGTGACCTTGCCGGAGCGGGCAGCCAGAGCGGTGGCGACACCTTCTATTCCCGTGTCGGTAGTCAACTTGAGAACTAGCACGTCCCAGTCCATTGCACTCTTTCCTTTTCGGGTGTCATCAAACAGGCATTTGTCGCGTTGTACCCACCATGTTTCAATTTTCTGGATAATCATCGTTTTTTGTTTTATAGGTTAGAAGTTTATTTGTCGAATCGGTACGAAGATTTTCAATATCAGCCAAGCCAAGATATACATGGTGCTGGCAATCATAAAGATCGTGGCATAGCTTCCTGTCCATTCCAGGATGAGGCCAACGAATGATGATGCCAAAGCACCGCCAACAGCTCCTCCCACACTACTGATGCCCGTCATAGAACCCACTACTTGCTTAGGATAGACATCGGAAACAATCGTGAAGATGTTGGATGCCCAAGCCTGATGGGTGCTCGTAGCAAGACCGATGATCAAAACCACAATCCACATATTATCTATATAAGGTATCGCATTGAGCGGCAACACCAGTAATGCGAATAGTAGGATAGTGGTCTTGCGGGCAAAGTCAATCGAACGTCCGAAGCGTATGAACTGCGATGATACGTGTCCGCCGTAGATTCCTCCGATGCTGGACATCGTATAGATGATGATGAGCGGCAATACAGTTGCCTTTAGGTCAACACCTTGCGTCTTGTTCAGGAAGTCGGGTGTCCAAAACAGGAAGAACCACCATACCCAGTCTGTAACAAAGCGTGAGAAGAGAATCGCATAAGTCTGACGATGACGGAACAGCTCACGCCAGGTGATTTCTGCTGTCGGAGCATCTGTCTCCGTCTCTTCCTGCTTTTCTTCTTCCTGGATATATGCCAGTTCAGCGGCATTTACTTTCTTGTTCTTGTGAGGTGCTTTATAGATCAGCCACCAGGCGATGACCCACACAAATCCCAGCAGACCGGTGATGATGAATGCCCAGCGCCAGCCCCATTCCAACGTAATGGCTGTTACGATGATGGGTGCAATAATGGCTCCGATGGTCGTACCGGAATTGAAAACACCCGTTGCAAAAGCACGGTCGCGTTTGGGAAACCATTCGGCAATCACTTTGACGGCTGCTGGAAAGTTGCCGGCTTCACCCAATCCCAGTACGGCACGGGCAGCACCAAAGCCTGTTACCGATTTGACGGCAGCATGAAACATCGCACCCAAACTCCATACGATAATGGCTATCGAATACCCCAACTTACTACCTAAACGGTCGAGCATCCTTCCGCCAAGAAGCATACCGATGCCATAAGCTACTTGGAAAGCGGTTACTATATAACCGTAGTCGGCTTCTGTCCAGCCAAGGTCTTCTTGGATGTATGGCTTCAGAAGTCCGATTACCTGGCGGTCAATATAATTGACGGTTGTGGCAAAGAAGATGAGTGCTACAACTGTCCAGCGGACATTCGTTTTCTTCATTGTTTTAGGTTTTTAGTTATTCTGAAATTCCGATATTTCGGATTCCGACATTGATGATGGTTCTCAAAACGCTTCTGATGCTCCAGCATCGACAGGCAGGAAGACACCATTGACATAGCTTCCGGCCGGCGAGGAGAGATAGAGGGCCGCATAGCCGATATCATCCGGCTGACCAAATGTCTTCATCGGAATGCGACGCAGGATGTTTGCCTTCCGCTGCGGATCCTTGTCTGTTGCCTGATGGAACATCGGGGTGTCAATCCATCCTGGAGCGATGGTGTTGACACGAACGCCTTTCGAAGAGAGTTCTGCCACAAGACTTCGTTGCAAACCCAGAATGGCAGACTTTGCGGTTGTATAAGCCACCACTTGTTCCATTCCCATAATAGCGGTCATGGAACTGATCATGATAATCGAGCCTTTGCCTTTTTCCACCATGAGTTTGGCAAACTCGCGGCTCAACGCAAAGACGCTCATCACATGGACGTTGAGCACTTTGAGAAATTCCTCGTCAGTCACCTCAAGTGCCCATTTTTTCAGATGCACACCAGCACAGTTGACCAAGATGTCAACAGCTCCAATTTCTTGAACCAATGCAGGAATCTCATCGACTTTGGTGATGTCGAAAGCACGATAGCTACAGCGCTCGCCCAGCTGTTGTTTTGCCTGGCGAAGCTTTTCCTCGTTGCGCCCGATGATAATCACTTCGGCTCCCGCCTCTACAAACACTTTGGCGATACCCAGCCCTAAACCGCTACCACCACCTGTTATAACGGCCCTTTGACCGTCTATTCTGAATGCATTCATATTGTTTTAATTTTTCTTCTAGGATATTCTAGGATTCCCTAGGACCTCCTAGGACTTCCTAGAACTTCCTAGCTCTTACATAATTCCAAATTTCTCAAAAGCCTCTACCGTACTCATTCCTGCTTCCAGCGCTTGCTTCACCTGTTTCTCACCGCGAGCTTTCTCGATGGCGCCGGCAAAAGCTTCCTCTTCTGCTTCCTGGGGTACGATAATCACACCGTCAAGGTCGCCAAAGACGATATTGCCAGGACGTACGGGAATACCGCCAAATTCGATAGGCACCCTGTAGTCAATCACCTTGCCGCGTGGTCCTTGGTCTTGGGCGTATGTTCCTTGTGAGAACGTGGGAAATCCTAAACGGAGAATCTCGTTGGTATCACGCGAATAACCATCAACAACAGCACCTGCCGCACCGATGGCAATCGCACGTGTACTCATCAGTCCGCCCCATAAGGCATAACGAGGTGAGGAGCCGCTACAGATATATACCTCGCCAGCTTTTAACTGATCCAGCGCTTCAAACATAATGCCAAAGGGTTTGCGCATCACCTCTAAATGAGTGTCCAGTTGACGTTCCGCAAACACGTCGGCTTCCAATACCGGCATTGCGCGTCCGATGACCACCATATCACGGCGCAAGGGCTTGATGTGTGGTGGGAGAAACTGGTGCAGGTAGCCCATCTTGTCGAGCACGTCACCGACTAAGGCTGTAAATAATTCTTTGCGGGCAATGTTGAACAGCTCCGCATCATCTTTCCATAAGGTTGTCATAGATAGGTTTTTAAATAATCGTTTTCTTATTCTTGCAATAGGTCTGGTCGTAGTCGTCTGGTTCGCTCCAAAGCTTGCTCCAGTTCCCAGTTGCGTATCTTCGCCTCGTTGCCGCTGAGGAGTATCTCTGGTACCTTCCATCCTTTGTAGTCGGCAGGCCGTGTATAGATAGGTGCAGCAAGGAGGTCGTCCTGGAAACAGTCAGACAGCGCACTCTGTTCGTCGCCAATCACTCCTGGCACAACACGCACGATCGCATCAGCAATCATAGCCGCAACAAGTTCGCCTCCTGTCAGCACAAAGTCACCGATGGATATCTCCTTTGTGATGAGGTGGTCGCGAACACGTTGGTCGATACCTTTGTAATGGCCTGCCAAGATGATAAGGTTGCCCTTCAGCGACAATTCATTGGCCATGTGCTGGTCAAAGCGTTCACCGTCAGGTGAGGTAAAGATGACCTCATCGTAATGGCGTTCAGCTTTCAGGGCAGTGATACAGCGGTCGATGGGTTCACATTGCATCACCATACCTGCCGAACCGCCATAGGGATAGTCGTCAACACGGCGCCATTTGTCTAATGTGTAGTCGCGCAGGTTGTGTAACCTGATTTCTGCCAGTCCTTTCTTTTCTGCCCTTGCCAGTATAGATTCGTGCACGAATCCCTCCAGCATCTCAGGCAGAACCGTAATAATATCTATTCTCATGTGTGCAAAGTTAGTGCAAGTCGAAAGAAAAACCAAATAATTTTTGGTTTTTCTGAGACGCAGCCTAACTTCGAGCTTTGAAAAGGCTCAAAGGTGTAAGTCGAAAGAAAAACCAAATTTATTTGACGATTTATTTTGTTCTTACCTCTTTATATGCTATCTTTGCAAGCAAAATAAACCATACTAATCCAAACATGATGAAACGCATATCATTATTTTTTCTATTGGCGATGTTCATGAGCGGTATGACTATGAAGGCGCAGAACATCCAGTTGCATAAGGATTTCGGACACACGTTGTATGATGAATTGTCAGGTCGTCCATCTATGACGGCAACGATAGAGATGTTCAAACCGGATAAATGGGGCTCTACTTTCCTGTTTGCCGATTTGGATTTCCAAAGCGACGGTATGGCTGGTGCCTATTGGGAAATAGCTCGCGAATTCAGTCTGACGAAAAACCGTCAGTGGGCAGCTCACGTTGAATATAATGGCGGTCTGTCCACTGATGAGGATTTGTGGATTGCCGACCGTTATCAGCATGCTGTTTTGTTGGGTGGTGCCTGGAACTGGGCCAGTAAGGATTTCTCGCGAACGTTCTCCGTGCAGCTGATGTATAAGTATTATTTCAAGAATAGACATTACGATGCTCATCCTTTCAGCGGATTCCAGCTGACAGAAGTTTGGGGTTTGCAGTTTGCCAAGGGAGCCTGTACGTTCTCAGGTTTCTGCGACCTGTGGTACGACCCAAATGCCAACGGCAAACTGATATTCCTGTCTGAGCCGCAGTTCTGGTATAATTTCAATACGTTGAAAGGGTGGAAGGGTGTTAACCTTTCGTTGGGTACTGAAGTGGAGATTTCCAATAACTTCGTTTGGAACGACTTCGGTCAGCACAACAAATTCTACGTTATCCCCACCATCGCAGCGAAGTGGACGTTTTAGAAGACCCATCCACAGCCTTCCCCAAATTTAATTACTCCCCTCCCTGCAGGGAGGGGCAGGGGGAGGGTCTTCTAGAATAGCGACAGCTGTTCGGGTTGTGGCGCAGTGCTTCCGAAGCGTTCCATGAAATCATCCTCCGAAAGAATGGGGATGTTGAGTTCCTGTGCCTTCTTGTTCTTACCGCTCGTTGATGTCACATCGTTGTTGATGAGGAACGAGGTGCTGCCGCTGACGCTGCCTGCGACCTTTCCGCCTTGACTCTCAATATACGCTTTCAGCTCGTTACGGTTTTTGAAATGGTGTACATCGCCCGTGATGACAAACGTCATTCCCTCACATTTCTGTCCAGCACGTTGAGGCTGTGTTTGTAAAACTTTAACAAACTCCAATAACCTGCTGACAATTTGGAAGTTGTCGTCGTTCTTGAACCAACTGATAAACGTCGATGATTTCTCAGGTCCGATGCCTGGGATATGTGAGAAGAATTCTGTTTCGGTGGCTTCTCGTGCCTTCATCACCAGCTCCTCCAGGGGGTAGGTGCTCAATAGTCGTTTGCATACGTCAATGCCTACCATCGGAATGCTCAGCGCATAGAGAAACCGTTGTGCTTCAACGTGACGCGCCTTGTCGATGCTTCGCATGATGTTCGAAGCAGAACGCTCACCAAAACCGTCCAGATGAGCAATCTCACGGATATGGTCGCGCAAGCGGAAGATGTCGGCATATTCCTGAATCCATCCTAAGTTCACGAAGCGGGAAAGGGTCTGCTCGCTGATGCCGTCGATGTTCATCCCTTCCTTCGACACGAAACGTGCAAATTTCTTCAGCTGCTTAGCAGGACAGGTAGGGTTGGTACATTGTAGTTTCCGCGTACCACTCTCGCTCTCCACAATCTTCGTTTCATGATGACAGACAGGACATTGTGCTGGAATCTCCAGTTGTCCGGCCTTTTCAATCACATGAATTACTTTGGGGATAATCTTGTTGGCTTTGATGACAGAGATTCGGGTACCCTTACTGCCGATATTCAGTCGTTCACATTCGCTGATATTACAAAGCGAAGCACGCTTCACCGTCGTACCCTCCAACTCAACGGGACGGAAAACAGCTACAGGCGAGATGGTACTGGCGGCACACGACCATTCGATGTGGTCGAGTTCGGTTTCTGCCGCTTCATCCTGCCATTTGAAAGCCATTCCTGCACGGGTAGCATGATGACCGGTTACACTTCCCGTCTGTGCATAGTCGGTATCGTCAAAACAAACTACAAGGCCATCAACAGGGAAAGAGGCTCCCTGGCCTTTCCTGTTGGGGGAGGAGAGGGTAGTATCTCCTGTCACAATAGCCGTAAAGCGGTCAACGACAGTCTGTATATTTGCTGTCGTGGGATTGTCAACAGATTCGTGTTCTACCGTCGAGAATCCATTCTTTTCAAGAAAAGACATCCGTTCGCCCCACGAAACAAGGTCCCTGTCGGTATGAACCAACGTAAAAGGAATCCATTGGATATGGCGGCGCCTCACCTCTTCTATATCCTTCAGCGTCAGGGAGCCGGAGGCCAGATTGCGCGGATTGGCATAGTCTTCTCCACTTTCTATCAGGAAGTTGTTGAAGTCCTCGTACGAGATGACAGCTTCACCGCGTATGACAACGTGCCCTTTCTCGCTGATACGTTGCGGAATGCCGCTGATGACCTTCGACAGGTGGGTGATATTGGTGCCGATATGTCCGTTGCCGCGTGTGACAACCTTAGTCAGCTGTCCGTTGTCATATGTCACCACAAGCGTCAGACCGTCCAGCTTCCAGGAAATCCATATCGGACGCCCTTCCGCCCATTTCTCCAAATCGGTCACCTGTTTGGTTTTCGCCAACGAGAGGGCAGGGAACTCATGCTCCTCCTTTTGACCTTCCACGTGGTCTTCTGATACCTTCTGCGTGGGGGAGTCGGGAAGTATTTCGCCTGTTTCCTCCTCCAGCCGTTTGAGTTCGTCGAAGCGTGCGTCCCACTCGTGGTCACTCATCAATTCGGCCTTACCGTTATAATATGCATCTGAAGCCTGGTTGAGTTCCTCAATCAGGAGTTGCATGCGCTGTACCTTTTCTTGCATAGGTGATGGGGTTTAGAGCATCTCTAAAAGTTTTCTGTCAGCCTCTGTCCAACTCAGGACATCCATTTTCTCACGAGGCAGCCATTTGGCATCCAGGTGTGAGAGCAGTTTGAATGCCTCCTTGCTGCCGCGACACAGATAGGCCGTCAGCGAAATCGTATAGTCGGGATAATCATGCTCTATGGTGCCGATCTTTCTGCCCACGAAGATGTCCCAATCCATTTCCTCCTTGATTTCACGGATGAGGGCCTCGTAGTCGTTTTCGCCTTCTTTTACTTTGCCGCCAGGAAACTCCCAGCGCTCGCTTTCATAACTTTTGCGTGAACGTAACCGTTGCATACACAGGTACTTACCGTCTTCGCAAACAACGGCACAAACCACGTCGAAATGTTTCTTCTCCATAGGTATCGTTTGTTTTTTCTGTTGCAAAGATAGTGCAAAAGGCGCGAAAAACAAAAAAAATCAAGCATTACGCTTTACACATTAAGAATTATTAATTACCTTTGCAGCCAAATAATCTAATCTTATTAAAATAAATATGTCAACATTAACAATTGCTATTGTCGTCGTGTTCGTAATCGGCTATGCTTGTATTGCCCTCGAAGCACTGACGAAAGTCAATAAGGCTGCTATCGCCTTGTTGATGTGTGTCTGCTGTTGGACGCTCCTGATGTTTGCGCCCGGCAGTTACTATCCGGAGATCGCATCCGACAGTGTGATCCATCATATTGCAGAGGTGATCGAACATCATCTCGGTGATGCTGCAGGAACACTGTTCTTCCTGATGGGTGCAATGACTATTGTGGAAATCGTCGATTCTAATGGCGGTTTCAATTTTGTGCGCGATGCACTCAAGACGCGTTCTAAGCGTAAACTGCTGTGGCGCATGGCATTCATGACCTTCTTCCTCTCTGCCATCCTCGACAACCTCACCACCTCCATCGTCATGATCATGGTGCTGCGCAAGCTTGTACAGAGCCGTGAAGAGCGTCTGATTTATGCTGGAGCAATCATCCTTTCAGCCAACTCTGGTGGAGCCTTCTCACCTATCGGTGACGTCACCACCATCATGTTGTGGATTAAGGGAGTCATCACCACACAGGGCGTGCTCACAGAGATTTTCATCCCTTCACTCATTTCGATGTTGATTCCTGTAGCTATCCTCAGCCTCTCTCTCAAAGGCAAGTTCGACAAGTCTCAGAATTTGGCAAAATCCTCTGTCAGCCAGTTTACCAAGACCCAGCGCAACATTATCTTCTGGCTCGGTGTCGGCGGTCTGATTTTCGTTCCCATCTTCAAAACGCTGACCCATCTGCCTCCGTTCATGGGCATTCTCTTGGTACTGGGTATTCTGTGGACTACCACAGAAATCTTCCATTACAACACATCGGAAGATGATACGATGGCAAAGCGCGTCAGCGACATCATGACCAAGATAGACCTCTCCACCATCATGTTCTTCCTCGGCATCCTCATGGCTGTAGCCGTATTGCAGGAAGTTGGCGTGCTGACGATGCTGGGTAAGACCCTTGACGAAACCTTCCAAGGCAACCACTATCTTGTCACTGGCATCATCGGTGTATTGTCGAGTATCGTTGACAACGTACCTCTCGTGGCTGGTTGTATGGGAATGTATCCAGTACAGGCTGCCGGCGATTTGGCTGTCGATGGCATCTTCTGGCAGCTTCTTGCCTACTGTGCCGGTGTCGGCGGTTCCATCCTTATCATCGGCTCCGCCGCAGGCGTTGTCGTCATGGGCTTGGAGAAGATTACCTTCGGTTGGTATCTCAAGAAAATTTCCTGGGTAGTTTTCATTGGCTATATCGCAGGTATCTTCAGCTATTGGGTTATCCGCACCTTCATCTTTGCATAAAGATATCCTCTTACTATAAAAAAGCACACAAAGGGTGCACCCTTTGTGTGCTTTTCAGTTTGTCCGATGTACGACAAATAAGGAGCCAACCGTTGTGGGCTGGCTCCCTGCTGATTTCAGGTTGTTCAGGATTCAATCAAAAACCTGTTCGCTTGATTCCTATTCTTCCAGTGTGCTGATAACTTTTATCGTGCAGTTGACGTCGTGGTTACTCTTGACCCAGATGCGGACGGTATACTCGCCTGCTGGCGCATTGTTGACGTATATCGGCCAGCCCTGAGGACCATACGTCTGCTGGAGAGAGAAGTAGCCGTCGGCGTTGGTTTCCGGGTCTATCTCAAGGGCATTGAAGTCAATCTTCTCGTCTTCGCTTTCCTTCGGTGCAAAGTCGAAGCTGAAGGAGAGATAACCGTATCCGGTATAAGTGAACTCATCCACACTCGGCTTGATCATCGTGTACTTCCAGCCTTCGCCTGTAGCAATCATGAAGGTGTTCTTCACCTCTGGATTGCTAATCAATCCGAGACATACATAGACTCGCTTGTTGTCATTCGACTTCAGCGAAGTAAGCGTCTGCGTAGCGGCATCCCATGAGAAGAAACCTTCGTTTACACCATTCCTTGCATCGGTGTAGTCCGTTGACGATCCAATTAACTGTGTGTCATTCCAATCCCATGTGGCATTTTCCTCATAGTATTGAGTTACTGTCACTTTTGTCGATTCGCCTACTTTCACCCAGTCTTTCTCAGCGCTTGCCACGAAGCTGGTGATGTGGGGCAGGTGCATCTTCATCGTGCCTCGGCCATAGACTTCATAGTCGTCGCCTTCCTCCATTTCTTGTGTCTCAGGATTATATACCTTGTTCTTGAAGACCAAGTAGAACAGGAGTTCGTATTCGCCGGTATATTCCTCTTCACCAGGTGCGCGTCTGGCTGCGGTGGTGCTGCTTGACTTCACCTTGTGTAGCATAATCCTACTTGCCGGCAGGAGGTTTCCTTCGGTATGATCGGTCATAGACATGAAGTCACCTGACAACTGAATACCGTCATAGACATCAAAACCAAATTTCATGCCAGGCGTGTTAGCAAACTGCTCTCCTGTGAGCGCCAGTACAACATCGGTCATCGTCAGTGGAATATGTCCCCATATCATGCCTAATGTACCACCGTTGGCATCAGCA
>CADBAP010000036.1 GCA_902792685.1 uncultured Prevotellaceae bacterium | reverse complement strand
TATGGTGAACGTTTCCGTTGTCGTATTCCACCAACGAGGTACCCGTTCCCATACTGACGACAATCATCCGATTCAACTTGGATTCATACTGTGCACCCAAACCATCAGCAAGAAACTCTTCAGCGTGCTCAGTGGCTAATCCATAAACAGGTTTGTCGATATACGCTGACCCCACACCCGTCAGCATCACTTTTTCCACATCGGCAAGGTCTATCTTGTTGTCATACAGATATTTGCCAAAAGCACCATAAAGTGATGTCACAGGATCGGTAGCCTTGATACGCAAAGGTGAAATAATCTTTTCATCCTTCAATCCAACGATTTTCGTAGTGGATATTCCCACGTCATTTTTATTAAATATGTGCACAAAGGTACATGTTTTTTTCAAAAAACGGACTGAAAATCAGCTATTTTTGCAAAAAAAGGCAAATAAATTTTCGTATCTTACTAAAAACCACTATCTTTGCACTCCGTTAGAAAAGTTAGAGAATTAAATAACAACAAATAAAGAATACGAAAATGACAAAAGCAGACATCATCAACGAGATTTCAACCAACACAGGTATTGCAAAAAAAGATGTATCGGCTGTAGTAGAATGTTTCATGGATTCCATCAAGGACAGCCTGTTGGACAAGAAAGAAAATGTGTACCTGAGAGGATTTGGAAGTTTTATTGTAAAACACCGTGCTGAAAAGACCGCACGTAACATTTCTAAGAACACAACGATTGTCATCGCTGCACACGACCTGCCAGCATTCAAGCCAGCAAAGTCGTTCGTTGAGCAGATGAAGGACTAATACCGTCGTCAGAAGAGAAAATAAATCAATATCATAAACCATTTAAAAATTAACAGCTATGCCAAACGGAAGAAAGAAAAAAGGACACAAGATGGCTACGCACAAGCGTAAGAAGAGACTGAGAAAGAACAGACATAAGAGCAAGTAATCTTTCTCAAAGAAAGTGTGGGTGATGGTGCAGGGGTGTTGGTGAACACACCATAGTCCATCACCCATTTTTCAATGAAGAAAAACGTTGGGAACATCCATCATTCCAACGCACAACACCTAAATATTAAGTACAGTAAGAAATGACAAGCGAACTAATCATCGATGTCCAAGCGAAAGCCATATCGATAGCACTGCTCGAGGATAAGAATCTGGTAGAGTACCAGAACGAACCCCGACAGGCATCGTTTTCGGTTGGAAACGTCTATGCGGCAAAAGTCAAGAAACTGATGCCTGGGCTTAACGCCTGCTTCGTAGACGTAGGATTTGAACGCGACGCCTTTCTGCATTATCTTGACTTAGGTACACAATTCAACTCCTATGCAAAGTACCTGAAACAGGTGCAAAGCGACAGGAAACGCCTCTACCCCATCAGCAAGGCATCCAAGCAGCCAAACCTTCCCAAAGACGGTAGCGTGCAGAACACGCTCTCATTAGGACAGGAAGTGTTGGTGCAGATTGTGAAAGAGCCTATCTCCACCAAAGGACCGCGCCTGACGTGTGAATTGTCCTTTGCCGGCAGATACCTCGTGCTGATACCTTTTGATGACAAAGTCAGCGTTTCCTCAAAAATCAAAAGCGGCGAAGAGCGGGCACGACTCAAACAGCTCATGCAGAGCATCACCCCAAAGAACTTCGGCGTCATCGTCAGAACGGTGGCCGAAGGAAAACGAGTGGCCGAACTCGACGCAGAATTAAAAGTTCTCCTGCAACGATGGAACGATGCCATCACCAAAGTACAGAAAACCAGTCAGCGACCACAACTCGTATTTGAAGAAACAAGCCGTGCCGTCGCTATGCTCAGAGATCTTTTCGACCCGACGTATGAAAACATCTACGTCAACGACGAAGTGATTTTCAATCAGGTAAAGGACTATGTCTCACTTATTGCCCCTGAAAAGGCGGACATCGTCAAACTTTACAAAGGCAACGTGCCTATCTTCGACAACTTCGGCGTTACCAAACAGCTTAAATCGGGATTCGGAAAGACCGTCAACTACAAGCACGGAGCCTACATGATTATCGAACACACAGAAGCGATGCATGTCGTTGACGTCAACAGCGGAAACCGCACCAAGAAGGAGAACGGACAAGAACAAAACGCTCTGGAAACCAATCTCGGAGCTGCCGACGAACTGGCACGCCAGCTAAGACTGCGCGATATGGGCGGCATCATTGTGGTCGACTTTATCGATATGAACTTAGCTGAAGACAGACAGATGCTGTATGAGCGCATGTGCGAGAATATGAAAAAGGATCGCGCGCGTCACAACATCCTGCCGTTGTCGAAGTTCGGACTGATGCAGATTACCCGACAGCGAGTACGTCCTGCGATGGACGTCAATGTGGAAGAAGAGTGTCCTACCTGTTTCGGAAAAGGAAAGATCAAATCCAGTATCCTTTTCACTGACCAACTGGAGAACAAAATTGACTACCTCGTCAACAAGATTGGCGTTAGGAAATTCTATCTGCACGTCCACCCCTATGTAGCGGCCTATATCAATCAAGGTATGGTTAGCATGAAGCGCCGCTGGCAAATGAAATACGGATTCGGCGTGCACGTCATTCCTTCACAGAAACTGGCGTTCCTGCAATATGAATTCTACGACACGCAACGTCAGTTGATTGATATGAAAGAAGAAATCGACGCGAAATGATTAAAAAAGGGAGTTTTGACAAAAAAACTTCCTTTTTTTTTCTGATTATTGAAAAAAACACTATCTTTGTCGTCAATAACGGAATATAACTTTCAAACAATAACAAAACTATGGCAAAGTACTTCATTTACAAGAACGGACAACAGGAAGGTCCGTATGAGCCACAAGCCGTCATTGGCATGAAGCTCAGTCCAGACACATTTGTATGGTGTGAGGGTATGACAGACTGGAAACCCATCTCACAAGTACCTGAACTGCAACAGCCACAACCTGCAGCCCCACCACAGTTCACACAGCAGGCTCCGCCACAGACTCCGCCGCAGGCTGCTCCTCAGGGTGGACCTCATTTCCAGCAGGCTTATCAGCAGCCACAAGGCGGCTATCAGCAGCAGCAACAGTATCAGCAGCAGTACCAGCAAGGTCCGCAGCAGCAGTATCAGCAGGCTTACCAACAGCCTAACAACTACCAGCCTGCTCCAGGCGAAAAGAGTAAGGTGACTGCTGGAGTCCTCGCATTGCTGTTGGGTGGTCTTGGCATCCACTACTTCTATCTTGGTAAATCTACGGGAGGTATTGTATTCCTTTTGCTGTGCTGTACAGGTATCCCCTCTCTGCTGGCATTCGTTCAGGGCATTATGATGCTGACGATGACCGATGAGCAGTTCCTGCAGAAATATGTCTATACAGAAAGTTCTTTCCCACTGTTCTAACAGGGGAAAGACGCTTTTTGGAGTAACACTCAATTTGCAACATCATGAAATACTACATCTATAGGAACGACAGACAGGAAGGTCCGTACGAAGCTCAGACCATCATCAACATGCGCCTCAGCAGCGATACGTATGTTTGGAATGAGACGATGAGCGACTGGCAGCCCATCAGTACGGTACCAGAGTTGCAGTCGCAGGTTCCAGCTCCACCCTATCAACCGAATTACGGACAGCCCAACTACGGACAACAGCCGAACTATGGACAGCCGAATTATGGCCAGCCGAATTATGGTCCCTCTCCAGCATACGCTGTCAATCAAGGGCCTTCATCCAATCTTCCACAACCCAGTACCCACATGGCGCTGGCTATCATTACAACCTTGATGTGCTGTCTGCCCACAGGAATCGTGGCCATCATGAAGTCGAGTAAAGTGGAAAGTTTGTATTATGCAGGACGATATGATGAAGCTGTTGACGCATCGAAGAGTTCCATGAACTGGTCGATTGCCGGTATCGTCATCTCGCTCATCGGATGGCTTGCCTACGTGCTGCTGGTTGTCGTTTGGGGCGTAAGCATGGCTGCGTACTATTAATATGATGACACTCTCGAAGAGAAAATACATCATCATCGCAATTATCATTCTATTGGCTATGGTTGTACCGATTTATTATTGGTTTGACCCTAGCCAATATGATTTTATGCCCAAATGTTTGTTCAAAACGTTTCTGCATATCGAATGTCCCGGATGCGGATTCCAACGGGCGCTACACGCTTTGCTTCATGGTGACATACAGGCATCGTTGGCGTTCAATCCCTTCCTCATCATCTCCATCCCGATTCTCATCATTGCCTGCATCAACGAACTGATCATCACACATTCACAAGTATCGGCTAAAACCATCAGACTGGTGAAAATCAACAAATGGATTCTTCATCTGTACATCGTGTTGTATCTGGCATGGTTCGTCATCAGGAATTTAAACAAAATATCCTAGATAGCCTAGATAGTCTAGATAGCCTAGATAGTCTAGAGAACCTAGAAAATCTAGAAAATCTAGAAAATCTAGAAAAAAAAGATGCAAGAATTCTTGCATCTTTTTCTATACAATCTTATACCTTACGCGGAAGGAACGCTTGTCGTTGTCCCAGTTGGTACCCAACAACTCAAAACGACCAATCTGTGACGTTGAGCGTACATGTTTTCCGATACACGGACAAACATCAAAGTCGCCAATACGAACCAGCCGGATTGTATCGCTGGAATCAGCGGGAAGACGGTCGAGCGACAGTTTACTGTCTGGTGAATCCGGATCGGCATCCATAATCATTCCCTCCAGTTCCACACGCGTGACATACTCAAAGGTTACAGGCAGGTCTACACGAATCAGTTCGTTCATACGCTCCTCAATCTCTTTCTCCTCCTTGCGGTCGGGCTTGCGGTCGAGGATATAACTGATTTTACTCTTCTTCCGTTCCACATGTGCATTGCGCGAACGTTCGCAGCCAAACATACGCATCATGAGTTGGTTCAGGAGGTGCTCTGCCGTATGTGCTGGCGGAAACTCCTCTTTGTTGTGGTCGTTCAATAGCAGTTCTTCTTGTATCATTGGGATTCAAATTATATTCTTGCACCTAAAAGCTTACAGCCCGACGGACTTATCTTATATATAATAAGGTACGCGAGGACGCAACAGCTGATGCTGATGATTGCATTGGCGAGATGGACAATCGGGTAAAACAGTATGTCTGTCTGATGGGACATCAGAAAAGCAGCAGAAGTCTTCGTCAGGAAGCGTGCGATGATGGAATGTAGGGCGAAAAAGCACGATGGCCACCCATCCCCATTTCTGGCTTATGGTAAATGGGTTAATGCGCCAAATACTCAGATAACAGCCAATTGCGAAAAAAAACAGAGAACCCAGCATCACTCCTTCCGGATGCCAGAGATAAAGTGCAATAAACAGCAGCAATGTCAGCCGATGCAAACGGATGATCGCATAGAGAACGGGGGTCAGGACAGATAGTATCATCAGATCTCGGATAAACCACAACGGTCCATCGATGGGACCTCCAAACACGCTGTCACCATAGACGCAGAAATAGTTTCTCAGGAAATCAACAGGTCCCATCTCCTGAATTGGAACTACGTAGGGACCGATGGCGGAAGGCGCAAACTGATAGACAGCGGAGAAAAGCAGCAGGTAGATGGTGTTCCATAAAAAATACGGCACCAGCAGCGAATGAAGACGCCGCTTCATCTTCCCAGCATAGACCTTTCCGGAGAAATCAACCGAATAGAAAAACAGGTAACCTGATATGGCAAAGAACAACGGATTGCACAGCCACAACAGGTTACCCATGATATCATATCCGCGAGCATAGACGCTATCCTCGCAGGATGTGTCAGCCACCAGATTGGTGTGAATGAGCACAACGAAAACAATCAAGACACAACGCAGGAAATCAATACATCTTGAATCCAGATTGACATCTCCTGCAGAAAGGACTGATTGTTTGCCGTTCATCTCATTGCTACAGTTTCATTTTAAAGATACGTGCACCGTAAGCCGGAATCTCTACCTTGATCGCATGCTCTCCAAGAACTTCAGCTTCTATGGAAGTACCTGAGAACAAATCGACGATGGTATAAGTCTTCTTCTCAATACCAAAATAGTCGATGGCATGCTGCGGAATATTCAAATCAATCAGTGCATCCTCACCGTCGAAGTTGACGATTACGAGGATATTCTCGTCGTCGGCCTGACGCATAAACGCATACTGTCGGTCGGCAATATGCTGATTCACATACATCAGGTCGAAGAAATCGCCTTCGCTAAAGGCCTTCTCCGAGTTGGCAAGATTGAGAATGAACTGATAGGCACTCTCCAGCTGTTTCTCGTAATCCGACAGGCGACGACGGTCATAGTATCCGCGACGAATGGTATCTACCGACCAGTAGTCGAAGATGGTCGTGCGACCGTCTCTACCGCTGAATCCTTCCTGATCCATTCCTGCCTCACCAAACTCCTGTCCGGCATACAGCATAAACGGATTGGCTTGTAACAGCGCACTGATAATCAGTCCTGGCAATCCCTTCACGGCATCACCGGCAAAGAAGCTGCTGGCGATACGCTGTTCGTCGTGATTCTCCAGGAAGTACAGCATGTGCTTGCGAATATCGTCGGTATGCTGCCACTGATACGTGATATCACCTGCGGGGCGACCGCCGTTGATGATACTGCGCACACAGTCATACATACCAACCTTGTCATACAAGTAATCGAAGCCGGCAGCGATATAATTGCGGTATTCGGCAGGATTATACACCTCACCGATGAAAAGCATCTCCGGATACACAAACTTCACCTTGTCCGTTGCCCAAATCCAAAAAGCTGCCGGCACCATTTCCGCCATATCACAACGGAAGCCGTCAATACCTTTCTTGGCCCAGAACAACAGGATGTCGGTCATCTTCTGCCACGTATCAGGAATCGGATTGAAGTGTTCCGACCGTCCGCCCGCATCACAATAGTCAACACCATAGTTCAGCTTCACCGTCTCATACCAGTCGTTGCGTTCAGGACGGTTCGAGAACTGGTCGTTACCCGTAGCCTTCGCAGGATTCTCCTCGTAGTGGCTTGCAAACAGGTCGCCTTCCTCGCCAGCAGAAGTCTGAAGCGGAATATTACTCAAATCCAGCGGCTTTCCCCAGCAGTAATAGAAGTTGTTCTGCGGAGAGAAATGCTTGCCGGTATCATCAAACTCGCCCAGGTCGCGCACCTGCTTCGGTTTGCAGACAGAGTGATATTCGCGTGCCACATGGTTGGGCACGAAGTCCATGATGACCTTCATGCCAGCCTTGTGTGTACGCTCAATCAGCGCCACCCACTCGTCCATACGATGCTCCACATCAACCGCGAGGTCGGGATCTACATCATAGTAGTCGGTAATCGCGTATGGCGAGCCAGCCTTTCCCTTCACCACCTGTGCGTGCTGACAGGGAATGCCGTATTTCGTATAGTCAGTCGTTGACGCATGACGAATCACACCCGTAAACCAGATGTGTGTCGCACCCAGATTGCGAATCCGCCTGAGTGTCTTCTCGTCAAAGTCATTGAACTTTCCGCATCCGTTCTCCGTCAGCGTACCATCCTGTTTGCAAGTGGTGTTCCGATTGCCGAACAGACGCGTAAAGACTTGATAAATAATTGGCTTCATAATTATGAATTATGCATTATGCATTATGAATTATGAATTACTCAATCCCGTGTGCAGATACAGACTTGTCGATGCGACCGATCATTCCCTGCAACGCCTTGCCAGGACCGCACTCTGTGAAATCGTCAGCACCGTCGGCAATCATATTCTGTACGCTGGCTGTCCAACGAACAGAGCTGGTCAGCTGAGCAATCAGGTTCGCCTTGATTTCAGCAGGATCAGTATGAGGCTTCGCATCCACATTCTGATAAACAGGACACTTCGGAGCGTGAATCTCAGTCTTCTCGATAGCTGCCTGCAACTCGTCCTTTGCCGGCTGCATCAGCGGAGAATGGAACGCACCACTGACAGGCAGCGGCAATGCACGGCGTGCACCAGCCTCCGTCAGTTTCTCACAAGCAGTATTGATAGCGTCCTCGTTACCGGAAATCACCAGCTGACCAGGACAGTTATAGTTGGCAGGAATCACCACATTACCTTCGGTGCTCACCTCAGCACAAACCTGCTCAATCGTCTCGTCAGGCAAACCGATGACAGCAGCCATCGTACCAGGAGCAATCTCACAAGCCTTCTGCATAGCCAGCGCACGAGCATGAACCAGTTTCAGACCGTCCTCGAAGCTCAGAGCACCAGCAGCCGTCAATGCAGAGAACTCACCCAGTGAGTGTCCAGCAACCATATCCGGCTGGAAAGCGTCACCCATGCAAAGTGCGCTGATCACACTGTGCAGGAATACGGCAGGCTGAGTCACCTTCGTCTGTTTCAGCTCCTCATCCGTACCATTGAACATGATATCTGTAATCTTAAAACCCAGAACCTCGTTTGCTTTGTCGAAGAGTTCTTTTGCCAATGCGTTGTTCTCGTAAAGGTCTTTGCCCATTCCTACGAACTGAGCACCCTGACCAGGGAATACAAATGCTTTCATTATACCTTTTGTTATTTTGTTATAGTTTCTTATAAATAGCATGCAAAGGTAGTGAAAGTTGAGCGAAACACATCGCAACCCTCCATCGCCACGATGTCGTTATGGAACTGCCTTTCAGCCTTCGGGTGTTGCAGCATATCGCGATACTGCACAGGCGACCACTCCATGAAGTCATCGCTCACGCAGCTCCACTTAAACCCAGGATCGCCCGATGGCGGATTGCGGAAGTCGTACACCTCGTGTCCCGCCTCCCTCAACTTCTCCACCACCTCAGGATAGAATTCATTCCTCCAGCTGCTCGCTACGTATATTTTGTGTGTCATTTTAGAAGAATCTTCATCATTTCAGATGGAGTAACAACTATTGGTGTCTTGGGAAAATGCTTTGTATTGCCCGTTACAAGGTACGCATCCTCTTTAGATAATGCAACTTCGTAAAATACAACATCTTTCGGGTCGGGGAAAAACTCTGAACTACGGGTACGATCTAGACAAATACCAAATTCCTGAACAGCATTGATAATGGAATCAATAGCTTCTGCAGGAAAGCAGAATTTTTGGCGATGGAGTACGTTCTGATACTCGTCAATTATTTCCTGATTGTACAACGGACAAATACCATTTATAAACATGGCATTTACGACCTGAACAGTTGCAGAATCGGCATAACGAGACAAAAGTGCGGAAACAAACACATTTGTGTCTATGACAGCATAAATCATATTTATTTACTCCCCTCTTCTCTTGCCATGCGTATTTCTTCATTTATCTCGTCAAGTGTCATCTCAGGCAGTTGACCATTTTCAGCCATCTTCCGAATTTTTTGAAAAGCCTCGATGCCTTTCATGGAATTACTTTCAGGAGCCGCTTTGATTTCAAAGGGTATTTTGCGCTGCATCACCACAGCATTGGCAAAGATGTTCATTGCAGCGTTTGCGCTCATACCAAACTGTTGGCAGAGTGCGTCGAAAGCAGTTTTTAAACGCGAGTCCATACGGACGGTCATTGATACTTGTGCCATACTATTATTATTTAAATTCAGTCATTTCGACTGCAAAAATAATCATTTTATTTTATTCTGCAATCATTTTGCCATAAATTTTAATCAAAATTACAGTTACGCCGACATTGATGGATGAAGGATGTGTGACAGGAACCCTAGTACCAAGTCATTAGAGAAGTGCACAATAGTGCGGTTCCAGTGTGCACTCGATATTGGTGCGAGTCTCTATAGTGTCTCATGTATAGGTTCATATCCTAATAACTTTTGTTTTGCTATCGGGTGAGGTAAAGATAATATTGTTCTTCTCTTCTCGAATATAACCAATAAGATGGATATCATCGTCAGTATCATAATATATTCTGTACCCCTGTTTATCCTTGGGTTTTTTAATAAATATTCTACCATCATCAGTACCATATCCATCTGAAGTATCGCAAAGTTTGGTATACGCTTTGTTACATTCAAGGAAGTAACCCGAATTAGAGAGAACAACACGACAATTGTGGGATAGGAATTGCTTGCTAGAAAGGGTGTATGCGAGATTATTTAGGGATTTGGTAGTATTACTTTCCTTTCTTCGCAAATCAGCAAATACCATTTTTATGTCTGCATATGAAATTTCATCTCCGCATAAAATTTTGATTTCTGATAGTTTCCCAGATTGTACATTTCGAATTGCTTCTGTGATTTTTTCATACGTTGTATTTGACATGAAGTCTGATGCATTCATAAAATGTTTCTCTATAAGCTCTGCGATATGGTCATAAATGGTTGTTTCTGTTAACTTACGCTTCTCTGCAACCTGTTGCGGATTTAACCCTGTAGATAGTAGCTCGTACGTTTTCCGCGCCGTTTCAGACATCTTTGTCGCAGGCCTTTCAAGCCCTAATTTCTTAATACGTGATGATATTCCTCCGCTATTGCGATTCATCAGTTCTGCTATCTCTTTAGTGCTTAAGCTCTGATGGAAATACGATGTTAGTATCTGTTCATCTTCTTCTGTCCATGGTGCATAGGCCTTCGCATGTAACTGCTTCTGCTGCTCCATATACGATACAGGATTCTCTATTACAGAAACCTCAGGCATCGCCTCCGGGAATGGCAGTTCTTCCTTTACGGAAGTATACTCCTTGATAACCTCAATGAATTGATCTCCGAATGTATCCCGCTTATGCTTACCTACGCCAAAGGTATTCCCGAATGCGACAAGAGTTGTTGGCTTTTCAATGGCAAGATGATGCAGCGAACGATCTGACAGTACGACGTATGCAGGCCATTGATGTTCATCGGCAATTCGCTTGCGCACTTCCTTCAATTTGTTGAAGAGTTCCATATTTTCATCCTGCCTAATTGCAGAATGAGGATTATCAAACTCTTCGCGCTGCCTCTTGCGTCGTGCCTTCACGCTAAAGTCCTCGCGATTGATAACTGCAAGTTGAACAGTCCGTTTCCCATGCAACACTTCCTTACCCAATTCCGTCACATGTATGTGGCGGTCTTCATTATATGCCACTTCAATAAAGCCCATCTGAAGCATCTGCAGCAGATAGTCGTGCCAGTCACGATGAGGAATGTCTCGTCCTGCAGCAAAAGTCTTCAGTTGATTATATCCATGCGAGACAACCTCTGGTGACATACTACCCCTCAATATATCTATTGCCACCGTAAAGCCAATCTGTTCATTGGTGCGCATAATCGCGGAGAGGGCCTTCTGCACAATGGTGGTTCCTTCGAACATCTGAGGCGGCGTATGACATACATCACAATTGCCGCAACTCTTATCGCTTGTCTCACCAAAGTAGTTTAACAGTATCCGTCGCCTGCATACCTGTGCCTCTGCATACTCCTGCATCCGTTGCAGTTTCTCGCGATTGATTTCCCGTTGCCCGCTCTCATCTGCAAACTTACGTAATGTGATGATATCTCCTAAATTGTAATAGAGAATAGTTTCACATGGTAGGCTATCACGCCCACCGCGCCCAATCTCCTGATAGAAACTTTCAATGCTCTTGGGCAGATTGTAGTGAATCACAAAACGCACGTTGCTTTTATCGATACCCATACCAAAGGCGATAGTGGCACAAATCACCTGTATTCGGTCTGCCACAAAATCGTCTTGAACCCTGTCGCGTTCCGAATTAGGCAGTCCTGCATGATACACACCTGCTGCAATGCCTTCCTTCTGCAACTTCGCAGCCAGTTCTTCCGCCGTCTTACGTGCCAGACAATATATGATGCCACTCTCCTGCGGATGCCGCCTGATTAGTTCCACGATAGAGCGCAGTTTTTCACGAGCGGAATAACCACGTTTCACATCAAGGCTCAGATTTGGACGATCAAACGAACCGATGAATGTTTTCCCTTGCTCCAGATGCAATTGTTTCAAGATGTCCTGCTTCGTTATCTTGTCTGCTGTAGCTGTGAGAGCCATAATGGGAACTCCGGGGAATAGATCGCGGAGTTGTCCCAACTGCGTATATTCCTGACGGAAATCATGCCCCCAGTTGGAGATACAATGCGCTTCATCAATCGCAAACAGCGAGACATGAATCTGCTGTAGCAATTGCATTATACCGCCCACCAGTCGCTCCGGAGAGATATACAGCAACTTCACTTTACCATCCATACAACGATTGATGATATCGCGATTCAGTCCTTCGTCATTACTGCTATTCAGAGCCTCAGCTGCAATTCCGTTGGCTTTCAGTGCTCCTACCTGGTCTTTCATCAACGAGATAAGCGGCGACACGATAACCGCCATACCCTCCATCACCAATGCCGATATCTGGAAACACAGCGACTTGCCACCACCCGTAGGCATCAGCACTAGCGAATCACCTCCTTCAATGGTGTGCTGTATAATCTCTTCCTGCATCGGTCGGAAGGAGTCATAACCATAAAATGATTTGAGTATATGTTTAAGTGTATTCATAGTTACTTTTTTTGCGTTATAATCTCTATTACTTCCCAAATCCGAGATGATACAGTTTTTTCTTTCTCTCCACTATCATTGTTTCTTCAGCAAAGTCACGGTCAAGCATCACGCACTGTCTACGAATCACGTATAGCCTTCTTTGAATTATTTGTAGATTGTCCATTGTTTTTTAGATTATATGATATGCGAAACGCATCCTACCTTATTTAAAGGTACGATTAAGTGAGGAGAAAACAAATAACATCAACGCCACCGTTACTTCAAACCATCAATCACTTCATCTATTGAGCAACAGACCTTTGTGAACAGCTTGTACATCAGTTCCGGCTCCTGCCGTTCAGGAATGTAGGCAATCGTGGTGCGCCCCTTTCCTGCAAACCATCCAGCCTCCGTATGCGCACTCCTGCCGCAAGGCAACACCAGCACACACACATCGCAACCCTCCATCGCCACGATGTCGTTATGGAACTGCCTTTCAGCCTTCGGGTGTTGCAGCATATCGCGATACTGCGCAGGTGACCACTCCATATAGTCCTCGCTCACACCGCTCCACTTGAATCCTAGATCGCCCGACGGCGGATTACGGAAGTCGTACACCTCGTGTCCCGCCTCCCTCAGCTTCTCCACCACCTCAGGATAGAATTCATTCCTCCAACTGCTCGCTACGTAAATTTTATGTGTCATTGTTATATTTTTATGTACACAAAAGTTCCGGTTCTTCTTGTGTACTGTCGGGCAAAGGTCTTATTTGATGACCTTGATGACGGCAGAGGTATTGGAAAGTTTCTTTCCGTTGTTCTTAGGGTCAACGCCGCGAATGCGCAGCTCTATCATATTCCAGCAGAGTTCGAAGGCTGAGGCAGAGCACTTCGGGTTCTTGCCGTTGAGCGTTACCACCTTCAGTTTGTTGCAGCTCATGAAAGCCCGTTTCATAACCGACACATTGTCGCCGGGAATTACAACGTCTGTCAAATCTGTGAAGGCAAATGCTTGTTTTTTAATGTATTGTATGCTCTTGGGAATAACAATCTCCGTCAGTTTTGACTGGCTGTTAAAGGCAGATTGTCCAATACCCACCACTTTGTAAGTGACGTTATTGTGCTTTACAATGCTGGGAATCTCTACGCGCCCCTTGCAAACACTGCGTACTTCGCCCGTCACTTCCACCGAATTTTTCGATAGAATCTTGTAGTGCAGGTTTTCGTACTTGAAGATGAGTCCTGAGTTGCCAGTGGGTTGCTTTGTTTTGCTTGTGGTTTTCGTTTTTGTTGTCGGTTGACTGGTGGAGGGTACTTTTTGTATGGGTTCGTCGGCAAAAGGATTCTGTGCTGCGGCCTCCGTTGCTCCTGTCGTCAGCAGGGCAAGCATCGTTATGAAGATGCATATCTGTTTCATAGTCGTTTGCATGGTTCTGATTGTATTTATTGGTTACGATTGTTTGGATTCTGTGTGCAAATATACAAGTAAATGAGAGAAGAACAAAATAAAACAGGATTTATTTTTCTGCCGAATGAAAGTATATTCAGGGAAAGATGTCATCACACATGTCCCTCGATTTCCATTCTTAGTTTTTCCATCGTTTGAGTAGATTGATCATATCGGAAATAAGTTGCGGGGTCTTGTAAGTTTTTCCGTCAAGACCATCAACTACAGCAAAGGAAAAATTCTCGGCCAGGCATTCTTCAGGAGCTAAAACATAATCGGTATTTTCTCCTATGACCTTCCAGAAGTCCGTAGCCTCATCGGTAGTGTAATAGGTATCCAGTTTATCCACTGGGACAAGTACCGTCTGATTGAACCCGAAGAAAGAGGCCTTGTCACCGTATTCGGCCGATGCTTCTGCCCATGTTTTGGTGAAAAATGGCATCAAGGCGCAGTTATACTTCACTCCGTTGATGGTAAACTCAGCATAGTTATCGATATGATCTACATCAGGATTATTCAGAATCTTGTCTTGGATAGCCGGTGAGAAAACATAATCGGTTCCCGTCACTGTGAATCCTATCAGACGATACATCTGCCGACGGAATTCAAAAGAATTCCGCGTGAGACAATGAAACAGCTCGTGGGCAAGAATTTCGCAAAAGAAGTTGGGATTGGTGGTCCCTAACTGCAACACTTTTTCGTCAAGGAAAATATCCGTCATCAGGGTATAACCCCCTGCACCGCCTTCTTCCTCTGCCGTTGTCTTGATGAAGGCGATGTCCTCTTTGGGAAACGGTAACGTGGCTCCCATTGCGTGCAGTTTTCCTTCGATAAAAGCCATCCCACTGGCAACGATAGTTTTCTCCTCGTCGGTGAAATCGCGCACACAGGTCTGTGCAAAGGCCTTCAGCTCGTCGACAGTCGCTCCGGTCTTCTTCATGCGCCATTCGATATCATTCTGGGTCAGCCGGTTGTAGTACTGGGTATTGGCTGCAATCCGTTTCTGACCTTCTGTCTTAGTGGCAAAGTGATAGCTGATTTGGGTTGTGTCCGACATAACATGATCGCCGTCTTTCTGAGAAGATGCCATAACGGAGGTTCCGACCAGAATCATAACAAGGGTCAATAAGCCCTTCATCCATCGTTGTTTATCAATCCAAACTTGTCTCATATCATTTGTTTTATCTGCATGAGATGTCAGTCACCAGTCCCCAAGACATCAGGGTTCCAATATAGGATGCGATAGGTAACGTTGCCGCTGTATGATTCGACTTCCATCGATGCCTTTGCCTCAAGAGGGCGTCCCTTTGCATCTTTTTTGATTACTTGATGTTTCCTGGGCAACGTAGGAGTTTCGCTGAAAAAGATGAATAATGGAGGATATACCTCAGTGCCATCCTGTGTGAAAGCTCTACCCTCCAGATTATACATAAAGGTATGTTGTTTTCCGTTGCTTTTGATGCGTGAGATTCGTCCATTCTCATAGTACATGGAGCCTATCTGTTCCTGTTTCTGATTTTCTGTTCTATAGATAATGGTCTCATCACCGAGCTGTTGGTAAGAGTACGTAACATGAAAATACTCTGGTACCGTTGGTTCTTCCGCTCCATATTCCTCGCTTACCACGTCGCATTGCGTCGCCTGACCATTCTTCATCAACAATGTTCCTTCATCGCCATGATCGGTATAGACAACAGCAGTTAGCTGTCCGTTGCGGTCGAAGTGGTAGGTATATCCAAAGCCAGCTTGAAAACCAGACACCACACTTTTGACACCCTTGCTGAACCCAAGCACCTGAGCATCCGTAGGTTTCTCTGGTGCCTTCATGCCAGTTGTTTGGCTATACGCTATAACAGGGAAAGCTAATAAAAGAAATAATAGTATCTTCTTCATAATCGTTTTCTTTAGGTCGTTAGTAATTTCTGGTGACAAAGTTACAATTAAGTGAGGACAACACAAAATAATTCTATGTTTATTTTTATTGTCGAGCGATAGTAGCTTCGACTTTGATAAGTCAAAGATAAAACAAAAATAGTCACTTGTGGCACTTCATCCGCAAAGTCTAAAAAGTGCACAGTAGGGACTCTAAATCTGTTTGATTTCCGTAAGATTTTGAGGATCCTATGAGCCGACAAAAATTAGGTGCAAAGCTGCTTTATCATTCAAGTTTCCGAGATAAAAAAGCTATATATATGCATTAAATTTATTAGAAAACATTGCAAAAAACGAGAAAAAGACTGTCAGGCTGACAGGCTATTCTTCATTTTTTCATCGATAAAAAACAAAATCTCTATTTATTAAAAAGAACTTTTTACGCCACAGCCACACCACTTTCCACAACCACCTATGTGGTTACAATCCCGCAGAAGGCATAAAACACCGCTTACGCTAAGTCACAACTAGGTATTATCTCTGTGATTTCCAAACAATTCAGGGGAAAGTGTAATAATGTGTAATGAAATTCTTGCAAGTTTACGGAAGCTTTTCTACTTTTGCATCGTCCGGATAAAAATTTAAATCGTCTAACCATTCAAAACAAAGAAGAAAATGAAGAAACTGATTTTAATGTCTGTGATGATTGCATGCTGCTTCCTGACAGCAAATGCGCAGAAAACGGTGGTGTCTCAGAACAACCAGAAAGTGTACGAACAACCTGAGGTGATGCCTGAGTATCCTGGCGGCATGTCGGCTATGATGGACTTCCTTTATTCAAATTTAAAGTATCCAAAGGATGCAGCCAAACAGAAGGTGGAAGGAAGGGTGCTGGTATTGTTCGTGGTGGAAACTGACGGAACCCTTACCGACGTGAAGGTTGCGAAGAAGGTGTTCCCGTCTCTCGACGCTGAAGCTGTACGCGTGGTCAAAAAAATGCCGAAATGGATTCCCGGCAAGCAGAATAACCAAGTTGTCAGGGTACACTTTGCACTACCTATCGTATTCAAGACGAAATGAAACACCTCTCTCTTATAATACTATCTATCTTCATTGTGGGCTGTTCGCAAAGACAGTCCCACAATGAATTGCTCACGAAATCGGAACAGATCGTTTTCGAGCACCCCGATTCTGTGGTGAGGATGCTGTCGCCTCATTATAATGACACGACGATGAGCGAGGCCGACCGCGCCCTCTACGGCCTGCTGTACACGGAGGCAATCCACCGCAGCGGCTTGTCCGTTGAATCGGATTCACTGATACAGTTCAGCAGGGCATATTATGAGCAACAAGACGACAAGGAACATCTTGCCAGAACGCTGCTCCATCATGCGATTATTCTTTACAAACAGCAGCAGGCGCACGAGGCGGTTCTCACGATGAAACGGGCTGAGCAACTGGCCGAAGACTTGGACCTGCCTGCCTTCGAGTGGTATCTCTACAGTGTGCTGGGCGACATCAACGACAATGTGGGCAACTACAGTCAGACGTTCAGATACTACAAGTTGGCTCTGGATGCTGCCCGCCAACAGGACAACGCCTCATGGATGGTGCAAACGCTCAACAACATTGCGATGACCTATGACGGGCTGGGACAGTTGGACAGCTTGAAATACTATATAGACCAAGCCAAACCATACTATGAGAAAACAGACGGCGAGATTCGTGCGACGTATCTGATCAACCGCGCCAGCTATCTGCTGAAAAAAGGCAACACGCAGCAGGCGAAAGAATGCCTGATGGAGTCGATGCAGACGGCACCTACCGACAGGTGTGAGAAACTGCTGGCAGACATCTATGTGCAGGAAGGTGATACGGCGGCAGCGGTTCAACAATGGTACAAGCTCACCAACTCCTTCAATCCTGATGTGGCGATAGCGTCGTACAGACTCCTGATAGAATGTCTGAATCACTTTGGCGACAAGGTGAATGCAGCGGAATACAGTTTCCGGCTCAACGAGGTGTATCAGAACCTGTACGAACAAAACGACGTGGCCGGCATCATTGACCTGCAGACGCAATACGACGAACAGCAGAAGGAGCGCAGACAATACAGGATAACCATCTTTCTGCTCTCTGCCATCATCCTGCTGATTATCGCAGCACTCATTATCATAAGGTATAGCCGGCACCGCATAGACCTGCTGAATGCCCGTTTTGCAGAAAGTCAGCAGCAATACAACCTGACGAGGTCGGAACTCACACAGATGCGACGGCAGAAAGAGCGTGAGCAACGCGAGAACTCACGGCAGATGAAGGATATCGTGTCGCGGCTGCATACAACTGCCAACAAAGGAAGGGCGGCTGACGATGACGATATCAACGCATTGGCTCAGCTGTCTTACGCCAACAGTCCGAAGCTGCGGGAACTGCTGACGGAACTGAATGCCAAAGAACAAACGGTATGCCTGCTGACGGTTCACAGTTTTCTGCCGACAGAGATTGCTGCGCTGACCATCTCAACGCCGCAGGCTGTCACCAATACACGTGTTCGCTTGCTGAAGAAGCTCTTCCAGCAGACGGGAGGAGCAAAGGATTTTGATATGGCAATCAAAAGGGTGGCGTTCGGTCGAAGGTAAGAACATTCGAAAAAGTGCAAATAATTTGGCTTTTTCCCTATAATTTCGTACCTTTGCAAAAATTTTCGCAAAGGAAACGAAATTAGTAAGAAATCATAAGTATATGAGCAAGCAAACAGAGAAAATCAAAGAGTTGATCGCCAAGCGCGAACAAGCTCGTTTAGGTGGTGGCGAGAAAGCCATCGAGAAGCAGCATCAGCGCGGTAAATACACCGCTCGCGAACGTATTGAGATGCTGGTTGATGAAGGATCATTCGAGGAATATGACATGTTCAAACTCCACCGTTGCCATAACTTCGGTATGGAGAAGAAACAGTTCCTGGGCGACGGTGTTGTCGTAGGTAGTGCTACCATCGACGGCCGTCTGGTATATGTCAGCGCACAGGACTTCACCGTCAACGGCGGTTCGCTGTCTGAGACGATGAGCCAGAAAATCTGCAAGGTGATGGATATGGCGATGCAGAACGGTGCTCCGATGATTTGCATCAACGACTCTGGTGGTGCTCGTATCCAGGAAGGTATCTGCTCACTGGCCGGCTACGGTGAGATATTCGAGCGTAACATCCTGGCCAGCGGTGTGATTCCGCAGATCAGCGGTATCTTCGGTCCTTGTGCCGGCGGTGCTGTGTACTCCCCTGCCCTCACCGACTTCATCCTGATGATGGAGAACACCTCTTATATGTTCCTGACGGGTCCTGCCGTTGTGAAGACGGTAACCGGCGAGGATGTGGATGCCGAGCATCTGGGTGGTGCCAGCGTTCACGCATCGAAGAGCGGTGTGACTTCCTTCACGGCAAAGACCGAGGAGGAGGCAATGGAGATGATCAAGACGCTGTTGAGCTATATCCCCAGCAACAACATGGAAGAGGCTCCGCGCACCGAGTGTGACGACCCCATCGACCGCAAGGAAGATATCCTCAACGAGATTATCCCTGACGATCCGAACAAGGCATACGATATGTATAAGGTGATTACGGCAATTACGGACAACGGCGAGTTCTTTGAGGTACAGCCGAAGTTTGCCAAGAACATCATCGTAGGCTTCGCCCGCTTCAACGGTCAGAGTGTAGGTATCGTGGCCAACCAGCCGTCAGCTTACGCTGGTGTGCTCGACGCCAACGCCTCCAGAAAGGGTGCCCGCTTCGTACGTTTCTGCGACGCCTTCAACATTCCGATTGTATCGCTGGTTGACGTACCAGGCTTCCTGCCAGGAACCGGTCAGGAGTACAACGCTGTCATCCTGCACGGAGCACAGCTGCTCTATGCTTACGGCGAGGCTACCGTTCCGAAGATTACCATCACCCTGCGTAAGTCGTATGGTGGTTCACACATCGTGATGGGCTGCAAGCAGTTGCGTGCCGACCTGAACTTCGCTTGGCCGTCGTCAGAGATTGCCGTGATGGGTGCCAGCGGTGCTGTTGCCGTTCTCTCTGCCCGTGAAGCAAAGGCTAAGAAGGAGGCAGGTGAAGACGTGAAGGCCTTCCTCGCTGAGAAGGAGCAGGAATACACTGACCTCTTTGCCAATCCCTATCAGGCTGCCCAGTACGGCTATATCGACGATGTCATTGAACCGCGCAACACCCGTTTCCGCATTTGCCGCGGATTGGCTCAGTTGGCTCACAAGAAGCAGAGTCTGCCTGCCAAGAAACACGGATGTATGCCGATGTAATTCGAAATTGAGAATTGAGAATTGAGAATTGAGAATTATGGACAAGAATATATTTGCAGCCATCGCCTTGGCTCTACATGAGTATCAAGGCAATAATGTACACGATAAGGAACCAGGCTTCATCACCATCAAGCCGAAGGCATCGATGTGGAGTGCGAAGTTCCAAGTAATGACCCCCAAACCATAACGACAATGAAAGAATACAAATATACTATTGATGGCAAGGAATACAAGGTAGCCATCGGAGATATCGTTGAGAATGTAGCCGACGTAACCGTCAACGGCGAATCATTCAAAGTGGAAATGGAACCGGAGAAAGAGCCGGAGAAGAAGAAGGTGGTTCTTGGTCAGCCTGCCGCAACCGAAGAAAGCGACGCTACACCTGCTGCCAACGTCAATACCGCCAACGCTGTGAAGGCTCCGCTGCCTGGCGTCATCACCTCCATCGAGGTGGAAGTCGGTCAGGAAGTCAAGGCTGGCGACACCGTTGTCGTGCTCGAAGCCATGAAGATGGCCAATAACATCGAGGCCGAGAAAGACGGCAAGGTTACAGCCATCTGTGTGAAACCCGGTGAGAACGTCCTCGAAGATGCTCCGCTGGTGGTGATAGAGTAAAGCCCACCCCGTCCCTCCCAAGGGGAGGGAGATATAGTTGAAGTATATTCATCAATAAATAAAGAACGGGCGGAAATTGATTCCGTCCGTTCTTTTATTGCTCCTTTCACCTTGCTCCTTCACTCCCCCTTTGGGGGAGCCGGAGGGGGCATCTAAAGTTTGTTTCCTTCTTTCGGGAAGATGATGGAAGGTTCGAAAGTCTTTGCTTCCTCAAAGTCCATCAAGGCATACGAGATGATGATGATGGTGTCGCCAGGCAACACCTTGCGTGCGGCAGCACCGTTGAGACAGATGCAACCGCTTCCGCGTTCACCTTTTATAATATAAGTCTCGAAACGCTCACCGTTGTTATTGTCCAAAACCTGTACCTTCTCGCCAGCAATCAGATTGGCTGCATCCATCAAATCTTCGTCAATGGTAATGCTACCCTTGTAGTTGATGTTGGCATCGGTAACCGTTGCGCAATGAATCTTACTTTTCAGTCTTTGTATATACATTTTTATAATGCTTAATGCGTAATGCTTAATGCGTAATGCCGTAATTTACCCTTTATATCTAATATGGTCAATCAAACGGATGGGAGTCTTTCCGCAATAAACCGTAATACAGCCAACAACATACGGTGATGCCTCCCAAGAATCAACCGTCTGAAGGGTGTTGCCGTCAACAATCTCGAAGTATTCCACTTCCAAACCGTCAACAGCATTGATGTCTTTCACCACCTTGTCGTGGGTCTGTTCAACAGTATGCTTCTTCGCATAGGTCACACTCGCCTTCAGCGCCTTATAGATGGCAGGAGCAATCGCACGCTCATCGTCGGCCAGCAAGGTGTTGCGCGAACTCTTGGCAAGTCCGTCCTTGTCTCTGACAATCGGACATTCCACAATCTGAACGGGTGAGCCGATGAACTTCACCAACTGCTTGACAACCGCTATCTGCTGCCAGTCTTTTTCGCCGAAATAGGCACGAGTGGGACGGACGATATAGAACAGGCGGCTGACAACCTGACAGACTCCGTTGAAATGTCCAGGACGTTTGGCGCCCTCCATCACCGTTGAAACCGGCGGGAACTCAAACTGGCGTGTATCAGGTGTGGGATAGATTTCCTCTACCGTTGGTGCATAGACAATGTCGGCACCCACCTTCTCCAACAGGGCACAGTCGGCATCGAGTGTACGCGGATAACGCTCCAGGTCACCCTTGTCGTTGAACTGTGTGGGATTCAAGAAAACGCTGACGACCGTCACATCGTTTTCCTTCACACTACGCTCGACCAACGAGGCGTGCCCTTCGTGCAAGGCACCCATCGTGGGGACGAGACCTATCGACTTGCCTTCCTTTCTCAACAGGAAAAGCTCATTCTGAATATCTACTGTTTTACTGAATACCTTCATGATGCATCAAGATTTCGGGGTGCAAAGTTAGTGCAATTTGAAGACAAAACCATAAAAACAAACAAGATTTTTGCTAAAAAGACAAGAAATATCTTAAAAATATGCCAAAAGATTACACCTTTTTATATGAAAAATAGAAAAAAATGCCTGTTTATTGAGTTTTTTTCGTACCTTTGCATACAATTAATTAAAGCAGAATGAAGAAAGTACTATTCATCAATCAGGAAATCACTCCGTATGTACCTGATACGGAAATGTCACTCATGGGCAATCTGATGCCCCAGAAAATGCAGGATGCAGGATATGAGATCCGCACCTTCATGCCCAAATGGGGTACCATCAACGAACGCAGAGGTCAGCTTCATGAGGTCATCCGACTGTCAGGAATGAATCTGATTATCGACGATATGGACCATCCGCTGATTATCAAGGTGGCCACCATTCCACAAACTCGCATACAGGTTTACTTCATCGACAATGAAGACTATTTCCAGAAGCGCAAGATGACAGCCGACGAGAACGGCAACGACTATGCCGACAACGGTGAGCGCGCCATCTTCTTTGCACGCGGCGTCCTGGAAACCGTAAAGAAACTGCGCTGGGTGCCCGATATCATTCACTGTCAGGGCTGGATGAGCGCCGTGATTCCGTTCTACGTAAAGACCGCCTATCACGAGGAGCCTTCCTTCGCCAACACGAAGGTTGTCACCTCGCTGTTCAATGCGCAGCCGACTTGTGCTTTTGACAAAAAGTTCAAGCAGAGCATTGTCTATCGTGAGGCTACCGCAGACCTGATGGAGAAATACGGTGACAACTTCGACTTCATGGAGTTGGGTAAACTGGCTGTTGACTACAGCGATGCCATCGTGAAGACCAACGATGCCGTCAGCGAGGAGTTGATGAGCTATGCTGCCCAGCAGGAGAAGCCGATACTCTCCCACCCTACGGAAGACAAGATTTCTGAGGATTATAGCAACTTCTACGAGCAAATATTAGGATAACTATTAGACTGATAAAAACATGAAAACGAAGTTGATCGCTTTGTTGTCATTTGTTTCCATGCTTGTGTTTACAGCATGTGAGGAAACAACCGACATGATTGGTAGTTCACTGACCACAGATGCAGACAGACTGGATGTGAAGGCAGACACATTCAATGTATATTCACGTACTCTGATGGTTGATTCCGTACTGTCGAGAAACTATCACGGATATCTGGGACAGGTCAAAGACCCGGAGACCGGTTCATATATCGCCAGTCATTTTATGGCACAGTTGCACGTTTTGGACAACTTCGGTTTTGTTGGACAAGACAGCATTGTTTCCAAGCAAGACGGAAAGGTATATGCCGACTCCTGTGACATTCGCCTGTATAGAAGCTCGTTCTATGGTGACACGCTGACACAGATGAAACTGACGATGTACGAGCTGGATCATCCGCTGGAGGAAGGAACCCTCTACTATTCCAACTACGATCCGGAAGCGAAGGGCTACATCCGCGCCAACGGTTTGAAGCAGAGCCGTACTTATACGCAGTCGGACTTGACGACAAGTTCAACATCGACCAATCCGTATATCCGTATCAAGATGAACGACCCATATACGGATAAGAACGGAAAGGTTTACAACAACTACGGCACCTATCTCATGCAGAAGTATTATGAGAATCCAGGGGATTACTCCACACAATACAAGTTCTCGCACAACGTCTGTCCGGGCTTCTATTTCAAATCGACCAGCGGTTTAGGTTCTATGTCGGAAATCGCATACGTACAGCTGGCTATCTACTACCGGATGTCATACGACGGAGGCGACTCTACATTCGTGGCAAGCTCGGTGATGACGAGTACGGAAGAGGTGCTGCAGACATCAACCGTCAAAAACGACAAGCAAACGTTGAGTAAGCTGGCGGCAGACAACACCTGCACCTATTTGAAGACACCATCCGGACTGTTTACGGAAGTGACGCTGCCTGTCGAGGAAATCATGAACGGACACCTCAACGACTCGTTGAATACAGCCAAGCTCATCCTGACACGCATCAACAGCAATGTGACCAACGACTATAATTTCGACTCGCCCACAGACCTGTTGCTGGTGCAGAAAGACAGTTTGATATCGTTCTTCGAACAGAGCAAGCTGGCCAACAACAAGAATACGTTCCTGGCCACCTATGACAGCAGCAAGAACAACTACGAATTCTCCAATATCTCAGGACTCGTCAAGATTATGTATAATCTCAAGAAGGACGGATTAGCCTCTGAGGATTGGAACAAAGCAGTAATCGTTCCTGTCACGCTGACAGAGGTAACGCAATCCAGCGGAACTTCGACGGTGACACGAATCGTACATAACATGGGGCTGACGAGTACCAAACTCATCGGAGGAAGTGAGAATCCGAACGATCCTATCAAGATATCCGTTATCTACGGAAAATTCGATTAACGACCTCTGCGCCCACCATTATGGCAGACAACTATCTAGAACGCCATCGGGAAGAATATGAGGCCCGCAAGGAAGCGTGGCTTCGCAAAAAGAAACATCTCCCCAAAATCCAAAAACGCAACGTCGTCCGACCGGAAGATGAGGCATTGTGACTGTCAGTAGACTGACAACATTGCAGAAGCAACCGACTTTGGCACATCTTTTGTTGGATGATTGATGAACTAGAAAAGAAAGGTATCAGGAATGGCGAATCAATTTTCACCCAAAGTATCACAGATATTATCCTTCAGCAAGGAGGAGGCAGAGCGTTTGTCCAGTACCCAAGTGGGACCGGAGCATCTGCTGTTAGGGCTTCTGAGAGACAAATCGGGAACCCTTCAGGCTTTTTTCAATCATCATGGTGCCAACATTGACACCATCAAGCACGAACTGGAAAACAGAGTGCGTCAGGAACATGCCAGCCCCTTCGTGACAACAGAACTGCTGATGAACGAACAGGCAAACAATATCCTTCGTCTGGCAGTACTCGAGGCACGCATCCAACATACTGAGATTGTTGACATTGAGCATCTGCTGCTGGCGATTCTTCACGACAGCACCAACAACGGTGTGCGTGAGATTCTGGAGGAAAACAACATCTCTTACCAGGAAGCAACATCGTTCTTCCACAAACAGACCAACCAGGTGCACAACGGCATCGGTCTGCCCGAAGAGGATGAAGAAGAGAACATCGACAATCATGCGACTTCTTCCTCCAACGGAACACAGACATCGACCAAGAATCAGAAGCATACCAAGGAGCAGAGCAAGACACCCGTACTCGACAACTTCAGTACCGACCTGACAAAGGCGGCAGCTGAAGGAAAACTCGATATGGTGGTGGGTCGCGAAAAGGAAATCATGCGCGTCAGCGAAATTCTGGGACGCCGCAAGAAGAACAATCCTATATTAATAGGTGAACCCGGTGTGGGCAAGAGTGCCATCGTAGAAGGATTGGCACAACTCATCGTGAAGCACCACACATCACCGGTGTTGTTCGGTAAGCGTGTCGTCAACCTCGATATGACGGGCGTGGTGGCTGGAACGAAGTATCGCGGACAGTTTGAGGAACGCATCAAAGCGCTGATCAAAGAACTGGAGCAAAACCCGGACATCATCGTATTCATCGACGAGATACACACCATCATCGGAGCCGGGTCAACACCAGGTTCGATGGATGCAGCCAATATCCTCAAGCCAGCGTTGGCAAGAGGAACCATCCAGTGTATCGGTGCAACCACCTTGGACGAATACCGCAACTCCATTGAGAAAGACGGTGCGCTGGAGAGACGTTTCCAGAAGGTGTTGGTGGAACCGACAACCGTTGAGGAAACCCTGCAGATTCTTGAGAACATCAAGGACCGCTACGAGGAGCATCACCACGTGAGATATACCGATGAGGCTTTGGCCACTTGTGTCAAACTGACAGACCGTTATGTCTCTGACCGTTTCTTCCCCGATAAGGCGATTGACGCAATGGATGAAGCTGGTGCAAAGGTGCATTTGCAGAATGCTGTTGTGCCACCTGAAATCATTGAACTGGAGAAGAAGGTGAATGAACTCAAAGACTTGAAGCAAGCAGCCGTACAGAACCAGAACTTCGAGCAGGCTGCCAACTACCGTGACCAGCAGGTACGCTTGGAGAAAGAGTTGGAGAAACTCAACACCGAATGGATGAACAATGCCGACAGCGACCGTTCGGAAATTACCGAAAAGGAAATCGCTGAAGTGGTATCGCTGATGACAGGTGTGCCCGTACAGCGAATGGCTGAAGCGGAAGGTATTCGTCTGAAAGGAATGGCCGACGAGCTGAAACATCAGGTGATTGCACAAGATCCTGCAATCGAAAAGATGGTGAAAGCCATCCTTCGCAACCGTGTGGGACTGAAAGAGCCGAACCATCCTATCGGAGCCTTTATGTTCTTGGGACCGACGGGTGTGGGAAAAACATATCTTGCCAAGAAGCTGGCTGAGTTTATGTTTGGCAGTTCGGAAGCGCTGATACGTGTCGATATGAGCGAATATACGGAGAGTTTCAACACCTCACGACTGATTGGTGCTCCTCCGGGATATGTAGGATATGAAGAGGGCGGGCAGCTCACCGAGCGCGTACGCCGTCACCCCTACTCCATCGTTCTGCTCGATGAAATTGAGAAGGCACACGCCAACGTCTTCAACCTGTTGCTGCAGGTACTTGACGAAGGACGACTCACTGATGGCAATGGCCGACTGGTTGATTTCCGCAATACCGTGATTATCATGACATCGAATGCGGGTACCCGACAGCTGAAGGAATTTGGTCGCGGCGTAGGTTTCACTGCTGGAACCTTCGACGGTTTGAGTCATGATGAGAAGGACAAAGAATATGCGCGTTCCATCATTCAAAAGAGTCTGTCCAAGCAGTTCTCGCCAGAGTTCCTCAACCGACTGGACGAGATTATCACCTTCGACCAACTCGATTTGGAAGCTATCAAGAAGATTATCGATATTGAGTTGAAGGGACTGTATAAGCGTGTGGAGACGTTAGGTTATCATCTGGATATCACCGATAAAGCCAAAGAGTTTGTTGCAACCAAAGGCTACGATGTACAGTTTGGTGCCCGTCCATTGAAACGAGCCATCCAGACATATATCGAAGACGGTTTATCGGAACGGATGCTTAGCGGCGACCTGCAGGCTGGCGACACCATCCGGATTGACAAAGAGGACGATAAGGAAGAACTGACGTTCCTATAAAAAATAGGCTCTCGATTCGCATCGGGAGCCTATAACAACACAAACACAATATAGTCGTTATGAAAACGAACTATATTTTTTTATGATGATTCCATCATATTCTTTTTACATCACACCATCTTCGCGTAACTTCTTCTGCCATTTCCACGCAGAAGCGAGCACATCTTCGAGAGGAGTGTCTGCTTTCCAGCCAAGGATCTTGTTGGCTTTGTCAACATTACCCCATACCTTTTCGATATCACCCTCACGACGAGGTGCATATTCCCAGTTGACTTTAACACCTGTAGCCTTTTCGAAACCTTCTACAACCTCCAGCGTACTGACGCCGTTGCCGGTTCCGATATTGAAATACTCAATCGGCTCGGTTTCCTGGTCGAGTACACGTGCCATCGCTGCCACATGTGCCTTTGCCAAATCAACCACATAGATATAGTCGCGGATGCAAGTTCCGTCAGGAGTGTTATAGTCGTTGCCGAAAATCTTCAGTTGCTGACGCACACCAATCGCTGTCTGTGTAACAAACGGAATCAGGTTCATCGGCACACCATTCGGCAGTTCACCAATCAGCGCAGAAGGATGAGCACCAATCGGATTGAAATAACGGAGGATGATGCTCTTCACGGGTGCACCGCTATGGATGTAGTCGTAGATAATCTCCTCGTTGATCTGTTTGGTGTTACCATAAGGCGACAAAGCCTTCTGGATGGGTGCTTCCTCCGTTACAGGAAGGTTCTCTGCGGTGGGCTGACCATATACGGTACAACTGCTGGAGAAGATGATTCCCTTCACATTGTACTTCGGCATCAGCTCCAGCAGGTTGATCAGCGAGACGATGTTGTTGCGATAGTACAACAGCGGTTTCTCCACACTCTCACCCACAGCCTTTGATGCAGCAAAATGAATGATACCAGCTATTTCAGGATACTTCTTGAATACTGCTTCTGTTGCATCGAAATCACGCAGGTCAACTTGCTCAAAGGCAGGACGGATGCCAGTAATCTTCTCAATGCCGTCGAGAACGTCAGCCTTCGAGTTAGAGAGGTTGTCAACGATGACAACGTTGTATCCCGCCTGTTGAAGTTCAACGGTGGTATGGGATCCGATGAATCCCGTACCGCCCGTTACCAATATCGTTTGTTTCATATCAATAATCATAAATAATGGTCAATGATCAAATATCGTGCAAACCGAATGCAATGAAATTTATTTCAATTGCTGAGGTGCCGCCGATATTCAAAACAAAGTTTTAATGGTTATAGTCCGAAGAGTTTACTCAGACCGCCTTCCAAACCACTGAAACCCATAAAGGCCAAAGCCAACAGACCTGCTGTCACCAACACGATGCTGGTTCCCTGCATACCCTTCGGCACCTTGACCAAAGCCAACTGCTCACGAAGTCCGGCAAAGAGAGCCATCGCCAACGCGAAACCGATAGCGGTAGAGATCGCATAGACAACACCCTGCAGGAGGTTATAGTCTTTCTGGATAACGAGGATGGCAACACCCAATACAGCACAGTTGGTTGTAATCAGCGGCAAGAAGATACCTAATGCCTGATAGAGAGCAGGAGACACTTTCTTCAGGATGATCTCCACCATCTGTACCAGGGCAGCAATCACCAGAATGAAAGTCAATGTCTGAAGATACTGCAAGCCGAACTGGTTCAACACGAGCTGTATGAGCCAAGTAACGATGGTCGCCAGCGTCATCACGAATGCTACGGCAGCTCCCATACCCAGCGAGGTATCGAGTTTCTTGGATACACCAAGGAACGGACAGATACCCAAGAACTGGGAGAAAATGATATTATTTACAAATATCGCCGAGATAAATATCAATATATATTCCATAATCTCATTTACGATTTACTAGTTTACAAATGACCGTATGTTAACCCTTTATCTTGTTGATAATGGCACTGAGGAAACCCAATGAGATGAACGCGCCCGGAGGCAATACGAACAAGAGGATATTGGTTGTTTCCGGTAAGAGGGTAAATCCGAAGACAGAGCCTGAGCCGAGAATCTCACGAACGATTCCCAACAGGGTCAGCGAGCAGGTGAAACCCAAACCGATGCCGATACCGTCGAAGATACTTGCCAGCGGTGAGTTCTTTGCTGCAAAAGACTCAGCACGACCGAGGATGATACAGTTTACCACAATCAGCGGGATGAAGATACCCAAAGCCTGATTGATGCTATCGGGTGCGAACGCTTCCATCAGCATCTGCAGAATCGTTACGAACGTAGCGATAACCACAATGAATACAGGAATACGCACCTTATCAGGAGTAACCTTCTTGATACAAGAAATCACAAAGTTTGTACAAATCAGTACGGCCATCGTTGCCAATCCCATAGACATACCGTTGATGGCGCTCGTTGTTGTTGCCAACGTAGGACACATACCAAGAAGAAGCACGAATGTAGGATTCTCCTTGACGATGCCGTTCAATAATATTTTCATGTTACTCATAGCTTATTTCCCTCCTTTTTTATATACGTCATAAGCATTATTGATCGCTTTCAGGAAAGCACGAGAAGTAATGGTGGATGCGGTGATGGCATCAATCTCACCTCCGTCTTTTGAAACGGTCAGCGGTTTGTCCTTCGGACTCTT
>CADBAP010000035.1 GCA_902792685.1 uncultured Prevotellaceae bacterium | reverse complement strand
GGGGAGAGAGACCCACCCCGACCCTCCCTGTGTAGGGAGGGAGAAGGTTGAGGGTTGAGGGTTGAGGGAGATGACCCAAACAGGTAGTGGGTTTCCCAGTAGGGTGTTACCTGCGTCTTCAACAGTTCCTGTGCTTCCTTGATGGTTTTACATGTAAGCAGCGCCGACAGACCCGCCTTGCGCTGGTAGTACAGATTGGCGAGTTGGACGATACGGATATGCGGAAAGTTCTGGGGACGTAGCCGCAGAAAGCGCCACAGATGGGTATCGATGGGCGTCAGTGAGAATTTATGAGCCAGATACTGGTATTCGTTGCGCAGCTTGGCAAAATAGCCCTCGTTCATCGCCTCCTGCTGGTATTTCTCAGGAATGGTATTGACATCCAGCAATCCTGCCTGCCCCAGGAAGATAGCTTCTATCTGAAAGAGGTCGTCGCGATGGTGATCGACGGCGTGCAAGGGTATCGACTTCGCCCAAGTCTCAAACGCTTCCCCATTGATGCCGAAACCGTAGTTGCGTGCCAGCGTAACAAAGTAAGCAGCTTCCCACGAGCCGTCGCAGAGTTTTACACGCTGGTTGATGTCCTGCGTCTTCCGCTCCAGCCGCTCCGTTTGCAGTGCACTCATCCACGCATGAACGGTGAGCTTCGACAGACTTGGGATAATCCGGTAGCAAGGCGGATACTGGTCGGTAGCCAACAGTTCACGATAATGCTGTTCTACCTGTGTAGGAACAGACAGAAGGAGCTGCGGCAGCTGTTTGCCGTCTTGCGTATATACATCGGTATCGGCTGAACCGACCACATGGAGCACGACATTGTTATAATGGGCATCTTTCTCATGACCGTGCGAGTACCAGTCGCTGGAGCGTTGGTGTATTTCCACATTTCCCACCCACAGCGTACCGTCGATTTTCACCTTCGCATTGAAGAAATCGGGACCAGCGTTGCGGTTGCTGAGGCCTGGGTCGATGACCTCAACCCGTTTTCCCGTTGTTGTCAATAAACTTGTCAATGGAAAAAGCTTGTGTTTCCAGGTGTAGTGCAGGAGTTGTTCCATATCTTGTAAAAGAAGCCCCCTCCAACTCCCCCTTAGGGGGAGAACATGCTGCGAGGCGTAATTAGAAGTTTTAGATTATATTTTGCTTGCAAAAATATATAAATCGTCACAATCCTGCAAGAAAAAGTGTGTTTTTAAACAAAAAACTTGGCTGTTTGATGAAAAAGTCATAGTTTTGCATCCTGTATCATTATTTGCAACGTTTTGAAAAGACTTCTTTTAACCTTCGGATTGCTGCCACTGGCATTGGGATTATGGGCACAACAGGATGCCGGCAAACTGCTGTCGGCATACGAGGCACGCTTTGCCCTGATGGATTCGCTACTGTTTAGCAGTAAGCCTCTGCCGTCAGGCTTGCTGACAGGCGTTTCGTTTACGGAACCCCAACGGATAGACGAGATTGACAACTGGACGCAGGCACGTATCGATGCAGCAAAGAGCAAGACCGGCTTGGAGATTTCCGGCCAGACCTATTTCCGCCCGGGCAGCGGCATCGGCTACGATCCCGACGACCCGTTGGCTGCATATAATTTCAAGGCACAGGCGGAAATACAGTGGCATATTTTCCAGAGTTCACTGTACAAACGGGCCAACAAAATACAGCAGCTGCGGCTGCTGGGCGAGATGGCACAGCTGGAGTTTGAAAAAGAGGCCATCGCCCAGACGATTATTGATCAGAAACTCGACTCGCGCCGCAAGCATGATGCCGAGCTATTGGTGCTGTTGCAATACCACTCAGACAATCTGGCAGTGCTGACAGAAACACAGACGTATCTGTTGCAAAACGGAAAGATATCCAGTGATGACCTGCTGAAGCTGATGAGCGATAAGGCCGACATAGACCGACAGCTAACCGCCATCAAAAGCGACTCGCTGATTAAGGAAAACCTGTTGGCTGCCGAAGCTAACCTGATGCTAATAGACACGCTGGAACTGTTGAGTCATCTGCGCATGAACCACCGCGACTTGGCTAAGCTCGATATGCAGGCAGAGTTGCTGGAGTGCAGGCGCGAGGGTATCGACTACTTACAAACCATGTCGGTATCGCCCTTTGCCCGCTATGCGTGGTACAACCGTCCAGGTGCCAGCAATTCCAATAACATTGATATTGGCGTGAGCTTTAAGATACCGCTGTCGGCAGAAGCCAGCAAGGAACGCAAAGCGTTGAAAGCCGAGCAGGAAAAGGTGAGACGCCAGCAGCAGGCCCTGCGTGAACAACTGGAGCGCGAGGTGGGCCTGATATTATTGGAGTTGCACAGCTACAACCAAAGCATTCGTGGCGAGGTGGAGCGCCTGAAGAAGTTGAAGGCGTATATGGCTGACCGTAACAACAGTTATATGAACCGCATCGGCGAATACAACCGTTTGTCGCGCCTGATGGAGTATAACTCCTGTCTGGCTTCGTGGGAGAAACTGGTAAACTACGAATACCAGCGTGACTGCAAGCTGATAGATCTCCAGAGCTATGTGATGGATAAACCCATCACGGAATTTGTGAAAATTGTAACAGTGAAATAGAATATGCGAAACTTTCAGTTTAATGAAGGACAGGCGTTGGAAGACCAGAAGATAGAAGCGGTCATCAAACAACGGAAGCGGAAACTAAGGAAGCAGCAAACGGTTTTTGCCATCATTATGCTGGTGATTTTCTCAGCATTCGTCTATTATGTATATAATAAGGTGGTATATACCGAATTCGACGGATATGTGCAGACCGACTACAAGCATTTCCGTGCGAAAGATGACTTGTACCTGTATAAAATGTACAAGGAGGTAGGTGATATCGTGATGCCTGGTGATACGCTCTATTCCTATATGTTTCTGGACAATATCCTCACCTACAAGCGACTGTATGATGAGCCGCAGGTGGTAACAGGTAATCGCAGTATCCGTTTGCAGACGGGTTTGTCGGCATCCGACTTGAATGTGCTGCGTGTGAAAATCAATGAGCTGCGCAAACAGATTGAGGTAGAAGACCATAACATCCAGTTCGGACTGACCGACAACTCACATAAGATGGACCTGCAGCGACAGCTGGCAGAAACGGAGGCACAGCTGCGGGCAGAGATGTCGAAACTCAGTGTCTATCATTCCATCGGCAGCGAAACAGCAGCGGCCTTGAAGCGATCGGGCGCCAATGAGGAGTACAAACGTGAAGACCTCGGGCAAGCGATGGAGAAATCGGAAGGCGCCGTACACTATGTCATCTCCGGTGACACAGCGGTGGTCACACAAATCCTGTTTCATGGAAACGAACCCGTGTTCCAAAAGGAAACCATCATCCAAACGCAGTCGATGAACCTTCAAACCAACAACATGAAGGTAGTGGCGTATGTTCCTACGGACGATATGGGTAAGTTGAACAACCGTACGAAAGCAGAAGTAATTGTCAACGACAATGTGAAATTTAATGCCCACGTCAAACTGCTGGGTGCAAGAACAGAGAAGTTACCCGACGAATTGCGCAATTCGCTGTCGCATGTATATACGACTGTGATGGTCATCTTTGAATTAGACAACGGACAGGAATTGCCGTTCTGGGCAGCTGTTGATGATGTGCCTGTCAAGGTTCGCATCAACAACTATGACAAAGAGAACCGTGCCAATGCCGACGATGTGTGGTATATCAATGAACAGGGATTGACAGAGAAGAGCCGTAAAAGAATTGAACAGATGCTTAAAAAGACGAGGAATGGAAAGAAGTAAAGAAAAGAAATACGACATCGTCACCAACCCGAATGGTCGGAGGATTCTGGTGCTGAACCGGATGCTGGAGGTGGATAAGGTAACTGAAATCCACGATGAGGATTTCGATGCCACCTTCATCAGTGTGGCCCACCGTGCATACGAGGAAAATCGTTTGGGCGTTCGTTGGGTATCGCCCGTCCGTTCACGAAAATGTTTCCTCAAACCGCTTTTTGTGACAAACTCGTTGGAAGAGGAGTTCAACCTGTACGGTACCATTGTTGACGGATTCTGTTCAACACCTTTCGATGCAGGATTCACAGACAGAATAGAGCAGATTTATGCGAATATCAGTCGTTTTAATATCACCCGTGAGTTGAGTAAACTGGATGAATCGACGGCAAAGAACCTGACAAATTTCGTGAAATACGATTTGAGTCGCGGTCACCTGACCTATACCAATGCCGCCATTCGTGGCTTGTCGAAAGGATTCTCCGCCGATTTCCTGTCGTGGTACGGCAATGAGGAGAGTCTGCAGATTGATGACCGTGTGAAATATGCCAAGATGATGGAGGAACTGGGTTATGCCGAGCGCGTCAAACATATCGAGCGTGTGCATACCTGTCCGAAGTGTGGTGACGGACACCTGCTGTTTATTGAGTGTTGTCCGAAATGCGGCAGTTCGAATATCCATCAGGAGGGTATTATCCACCACTTCCGTTGCGCCAACCTGTCACCGGAGAGCACGTATCAATGGGATGGTGAACTGCGCTGTCCGAAATGTAAGAAGGTGTTACGCCATATCGGAGTAGATTACGACCGTCCAGCCTCAGCCCATCATTGTAATGAGTGTGAGAACACCTTTATCAATACAACCATGAAAGTGTTCTGCTCGCATTGTCACCATACTTGTACACCCGATGAGTTGTTGCCGTTGGATATCTATGAATACCGAATCACTGAGAAAGGCATTCATGCGTTTATGAACGATGAGGCGTTGCTGGAGATTACCAGCGAGGATATCTTCTCCGGACATTGCAGCTACGAGGTCTTCACTTCAACGATTACCACCTTTGCCAGTATGCCAGCTTATTCCGACCACCTGTTGTTGATATTCCGTTATAAATACAGCGGTGTGGTACGCGACTGGCGTCTGATGGATATTGTGCGCAGCTTCCTTTCCCATATCGTCACGTTCAAGGTCACCAGTCATTTAGGCGAGATCTATACGATGACACTGTTGCCGAAGGAAGACCTGCAGATAGAGGCTCCGCGTCTGAGAGAGATTGTGGACCAATTGTTTGAGGAGTATAAGGAACGTGATGACACCTTCGACTTCAAGTTCTTGAACGAATATGTTTTCGACCGCGACCTTCTGAAAGCCGAAGAGTTTATCTACAGAATCGGACAAAAAGCCGAGTCGAATACGCCTATTGGGAAAAACGATTTTTAACCCTTAGCCTTCAACTCTCAACCTTCAAAAATGATTATACTAGACCTGTTCAGAGACCTGTGGCTATGGCTGGTGAACGCCTTCAACGATGTGGAGGTGTGCTTTATGCGTAACCTTAGCTGGACGGAACTGCTCAGTGTCTATTGGTATCTGTTCTTTATTGAGTTTCCCCGTTACTACCTGCTTGAACTCATCATCACCATTTATGTGAAACTGACCTATCACATCCAAAACCGGAAGAAGGCCGAGGCACGTATGAAGTTGTTTATCGAGCGACCACTGATTACGATTCTGGTACCAGGAAAGAACGAAGGAAAGAACATCTATAAACTGGTGACGAGTCTGCACGAACAGACCTATCAGAACTACGAAGTAATTGTCGTTGACGATGGGTCGGACGATGGAACATCATATATAGGAAGAGACCTCGAAAAGGCCGGTTACATCGATCGTTTCCTACGTGCAGAGAAGCGTGGCGGCAAGGCCAGTGCTGCTAATTTCGGATTGTACTATGCCAAAGGAAAGTATGTGGTACACCTGGATGCCGACTCCTCATTGGATCGTGATGCGATAGAGAAAATCCTGTTGCCCTTCTATATGGATTCGAGGGTGAAAGGTGTGGGTGGAACCGTGAAGGTACGCAATGCGTTTGAAACAACATGTACCTCACTGCAAGCCATTGAATACCTGAAGACTATTCAAGTAGGACGAACGGTGACGAGTACGCTGGGTATCTACCACATCATTTCAGGTGCCTTTGGAGCCTTCGACCGTCAGGCACTCAATCATGTTGGTGCATGGGATATCGGCCCAGGACTGGATGGTGACATCACGCAGAAGTTGCGAAAGGCCGGTCACAAAGTGGCATTCGCCAATGATGCGATCTGTCTGACTAATGCACCTACCAAGTGGTTCCGACTCTATAAACAACGTTTGCGTTGGAGCCGTTCGCTGGTTCGCTTCCGTATTCGCAAACATCGTGACATCCTGATGCCTACAGGAAATTTCGATTTTTTCAATTTCCTGTCGAATATGGAGAATATCATGTATGACTGCGTTTTCAACTATATCTGGGTTATCTACATCATCGGATTGCTATTTACTTATACCGACCGATTGTTGGAGATTTTCCTCGTGGGCTGGTTGTTGCGCTTTTTCTTCTCCATCATCGCCTTTTCGGTCATCATGATGGTGACAGAGCGTCCTCGTCAGGAGGTGAGGCTGGCACCCTATCTGCCGCTGGTAACCTTCTATACGGGTTATTTCCTGCGCATCACCCGCCTGATTGGTCACACGACAGAGTTCTTCTTCTTTACCTCCTACCACGATAGTTGGAATCCAAGAAAAACTTCAATCTATGCGCAATTAGAACGTCAATAAATAATCGTAAACTTAAAACAAATTATTTCAACAAACTAAAACAAAATGGGAAAAACACCAGTAATTGGAATTGTAGGAATGGGGTATGCGGGATTGCCGGTAGCCTGCTTGTTTGCACAGAAATATCCTGTGATAGGATATGATATGTCAGAACGTCGTATCAAAGATTTACAAAAAGGTATTGACAGCGGTCATGATTTCGATAGTGCACTGCTGTTGGAACTGCAGAAGCACAACCTGTCGCTGACCACCGACAAGGAAGAGCTGCGGCAATGTAATTTCTATGTGGTCGTGGTGCCCACACCCGTAGATGAAAACAACAAGCCCGATTTATATTGTGTGGAATCGGCAAGTGAGGTTGTGGGATCTGTCATCGGCAAGGGCGACATTGTGGTCTATGAGTCAACGGTCTATCCAGGCGTGACTGAAGAAGTCTGCGTTCCTATCATCGAGAAAATCAGCGGATTACAGTTCAACGAGGACTTCTTTGCCGGTTATTCTCCAGAACGTATCAATCCAGGCAGCAAGGAGCATACCATCTTCAATACGGTGAAGATTACATCCGGTTCTACGCCAGAGGCAGCCGATACCGTTGACTACCTCTATTCATCTGTATTGGAAGCCGGTACTCACAAAGCCTCCAGCATCAAAGTAGCTGAAACGGCAAAGGTATTGGAAAATGTGCAGCGCGATGTGAATATCGCTTTGATGAATGAAGTGGCCAAGATTATGGCAGCAATGAATGTCGATACAAATGAAGTCATCAATGCTGCAGCAACAAAATGGAATTTCCAACCCTATCGGCCAGGATTGGTTGGCGGTCACTGTATCGGTGTGGATCCGTTCTACCTGATGCTTCGTGCAGAACAGCTGGGTGTGGATCCGAAATTGATCCGTGCAGCCAGAGAAGAGAACGACAGCATGGGTAAGTATGTAGCAGACCAGCTGATTCGTCGGATGACGGATAAGGGTATCAAGATGAACAAAGCCAAAATCTTGCTGTTGGGTTTCACCTTCAAGGAGAATTGTCCTGATGTACGCAATACGAGAGTGATTGACATCTATCGTCAGTTGGCTCTTTTCACCGACCAGATAACGGTTGTAGATCCTTGGGCAGACCCTGAGACAGTGAAAAAAGAATACGGTATTGATATCTGCAACGAACAGGATGTACTCCAAGAGAAATACGATGGTGTGATGCTTTGTGTGGCGCACCGTGCTTTCCGTTCGCTCAATATCAAGAAGATTCTCGCCAATCCGTCTGTCGTCTATGATGTAAAGGGCTTCTTGCGTAAAGATGAATATGTTGACGCAAGACTGTAGGAGTTGAGGGTTGAGAGTTGAGAGACTAATAGCTTGATACGTAAACGTTTACATGAAAAGTTTCGGTGTGGCTTTTGGTATATAAAAATAAATGATGTATCTTTGCAGCGGAAATATTTGGATAATGATTATTCGAACTTCAAACACTAATGACAATGATGTGGAATAAGAAGATGAACAAATGGCTGTATGTAGGAGCATTGTTGTTTGGTTTAACAGCATGTTCCAGTGATGATTTGGTAGGTGGAGATACGCCGAATACTGGTGACTTGACGATGACATTCACGTCAGGAAACCAAGCACGTATTCTTACACCAAACCAAGCTCTCGGTGCGAGAATGCAAACACGTGCAGCCGCCGATCCCGCTGCCCCATCGATTCCTGGAGCTGCCATCGAGTTTGATAAAGAGGCTCTCAACAATTGGAATGACGGTGTCCTCCTCTCGAAAGGCAACAGCTACAAAATTACAAAGACTTACAACGGTTCCGTATCTACCAACGACATGAACGGAAACGGTGAGGTTATCAATATCTATGTAGCTGCCGATGCAACGTTTACCACATGGTGGGATGACTGGCGTGCCATTAATGCCAACATCTATGTCCTTCCTGGTGCCACTTTGACATGGTGCCAGACAGGTTGGGACAACCTTGCTAAGATTCCTGAGGGTGTGAAGATGTATGTATGGGGAAATCTTAAGACTCCCGACAATATCGGTTTGCGCCTCTATGACGGAAGTAATGGTGCTGGAGAATTGTATATCTTCAACAGCGACAGTCCCTTTACTGTAAACAAGGTAAATGGTGACGGAACCAACATCTGTTTCCAGGTTGACGGCAAGGCGAAGTTCTATAGTTCACGCGAGGTCGAGATCGAAGGTACAGCATGCTTGCTTGGCGATGTGCACTTTGCTGAAAAGGCTGTAATCGATTACAACTTGTTCCCTTGCGGTGGTGCAAATATCGTTTTCGACAGATGTTCAAAGGTGTTGGGACAACTTGACAACCGTCGTGTTGACAGTGCTGCTACGATTGATGTAAACGAATGTCTGTATCTTGGTAGTCTGCATGATGACGGCCGTCCTCTGACCATCAATCTGAATGAGGCTTTGCTCGACATCGACGAGGTGTTCAGTACTGCACAGGAAGGCTACAAGGAGAACCGCATTGTTGACAAGGGTAGCAACTGCATGGTGATTCACGGTAATGACGGCGATTACTATTCTATCGTACGTATTCTCGGTGATGCCACGTTGGCTATTGACAAGAATAACGGCTCATATACGACCACAACTGTCGGTGAATGGCCGAACCAGACGACAAGTATTACGGATTATCCAATTGACTGTTTCACAGGTTATATCAATATCCTAGGAACACTGCAAAACAAAATCTATTATACTCCTGGTGAGGGTATCGACTTGGTAACGTTGGACGAAAACAACTTGAACCCCAGCGATACGAAGGTACACTTTAATGATGGTGACATCTATCTGCCAGGTACAGACTGTCGCCCGGCTATCGGCGATGGTGCCATTATTATAGCTCCGGCACACAAGTATTCTGCAGTAAGTTTCGACTTCGGTACGGACGGAACACTCTATCTCTGCTGGCATTCGAATATCAACACCAACAAGGAAGACGGCGAGGAGTATAGCGGTTCTGTATCAAGCAGCAGTGACTGGGGGGGCATCGTTGACGTGATCAATGTCAATAGCTACAATCCTGCAAATAGCATCTTTGAGCAAACGATGATGCAGGATGAGCACAAGTACAATCACATCAAGTTCTATAACGGTAAACTGTATCTCGCTTCCACGAGCAAGAAGGTGGGTGCTGCCCTCCATGAATTGAAACTCAGCGGCAACAAGATTGATGAGAGCGACGCTGGCGTTCGCGTGAACCTGATAGGTTCTTCTGGAAACTGTGTAGATATCCTCAACGGCAAACTGTTGACCATCTCTGGTTTCAACAATGGCGGTATCAACTATTTCGCTTTGAACGATTATAGCAACCAGGAAAAGAAGGCCATCAATGAAGCTTCTTCTGAGTTCCAGGGCAAGTACATCTATGTGGACAAAGTTGCCAATAAGGTGATTTCACTGAACAACACCTCTCGTGGTATCATTACCATTTACAATGCATCCACAATGGCTGTAGAGAAGACCTTTGAGGTGGGAAGCATCAAACCAACTGACGGTAAGAACGTATGTATCTCTGACGGATCGAACATCTACATCTGTCGCGGACAGAACGGCTTTGATGTCTATGACTTCAACGGCAACAAGGTTGGTGGTAGCAAGAAACACGCTAACGGCTGCGATGTTGACAACAACTATATCTATATCGCAACAGGTGACGGCTTTGCAATCCTCGATAAGAATGTGAAAGATGCCGAGGGTAACAACAAAACCCTGAAGGTAGTGAAGTTCACAGGCACAGGTTTCGTTTATCCTGGCACTCGCGGTGGCAAGATGGATGACAGCGTGAAGAACTCTTCCAATTTTGTGAAAGTTTACAACGGCAACGTTTATGTTGCTCACGGTATGTACGGTCTGCGTATCTACAAGTTGAGCGATCTGGTATATTAATCAAAGGCTTATTCCACCATAAACGGCGTGTTCCTAAACAGGAGCACGCTTTTTTTGTTGATATTATTTTGTTTTTCCTCAACTTTCACCAACTTTGCGACTATGTCGCGAAGGTAGGATGCGTCTCGGAAGAAAAAATAAACGCGTTTATTTTGTTCTTCTCTCAACTTTCACTACCTTTGCCCCCAATTAATTCGAATTAATCATGAAAATAGCTTTAATAGGCTACGGCAAGATGGGTAAGATGATTGAGCAGATTGCCCTCGATCGTGGTCACGAAATCGTAAGTATCATCGATATCGACAATCAGGAGGATTTCAATTCTGATGCCTTTGCATCGGCTGATGTCGCTATCGAGTTTACTGCTCCGCAGGCTGCCTACGGCAACTATCTGAAGGCTTGGGAGCAGGGTGTGAAGGTGGTATCGGGAAGTACCGGCTGGATGAAGGAACACGGCGATGATGTGAAGCGTATGTGTACAGACGGCGGACAGACACTGTTCTGGGCCAGCAACTTCTCCATCGGCGTGGCTATCTTCTCAGCGGTAAACCGCTATCTGGCAAAGATTATGAACCAGTTCCCTCAGTATGATGTGGAGATGGAAGAGACGCACCACGTACACAAACTCGACCACCCGAGTGGTACGGCAATCACGCTGGCTGATGATATCGTTGAGAACATCGACCGCAAGGAGGCATGGGCAGAAGATACGACCGATGCAAAGTATCTCCGCATCGACCACATCCGTCGTGGCGAAGTGCCAGGCATCCATACTGTTCGTTATGACTCTGATGCCGACCTGATTACCATCACCCATGATGCCCACTCCCGTAAGGGCTTTGCCCTCGGCGCAGTACTGGCTGCTGAGTTTACAGCAGAACACAATGGATTGTTGACAATAAGTGATATGTTTAAATTCTAAAGACCCCACCCCGACCCTCCCAAGGGGAGGGGGAATTGATAACTTCAAGATTATGATTGATAAAGAAAGAGCAAAACTGAATCCGAAGAAACAATGGACGAAGTTTATCATCGTATTGGTGTTGTACCTGTTGTTCCTGCTTTGGGTAAAGAGCTGGTGGGGACTGTTGGTCGTACCTTTTATATATGATGTGTATATCACGAAGAAGATTCGCTGGCAGTGGTGGAAAGACTCTGAAGGTCCCATACGCTTCATCATGTCGTGGGTGGACGCACTGGTCTTTGCCCTCGTAGCCGTGTATTTCATCAACCTGTTCTTCTTCCAGAATTTCGTGATTCCATCGAGTTCGTTGGAGAAATCACTGTTGACAGGTGACTACCTGTTTGTGTCGAAGGTAAGCTACGGTCCGCGTATCCCACAGACCCCATTGACGATGCCGCTGACACAGCACACGCTGCCGGTCTTCGAGTGCAACAGTTATATCGAATGGCCACAATGGGACTATCGTCGTGTGAAAGGTTTTGGAAACGTGGAACTGAACGACATCGTGGTGTTCAACTATCCGGCAGGCGACACCATCTGCACAAAACCCCAGTACGAGACTTATTATTATGATATCGTCTATTCGCTGGGATGGGATTCCTACAACAAAGGTCTCTTAGGACCAGAGATAGACCCTGCGGCAATGAACCCTGTGCAGCAACGTACATTCTTCGACAAACTCTATGCTGCTGGCAAGAAGGCTTTGGAGCAGAGCACCGATGACTATGGAGACATTGCCACCCGTCCTACCGACCGCCGCGAAAACTACGTGAAGCGATGTGTGGGACTGCCCGGACAGACGCTGCAGATCAAAGACCGTATCGTCTATCTCGACGGGAAGCCCAACAAAGAACCCGACAATGTGCAATATACCTATTATGTAACTTTAAAACGCGGTAACAACCTCCCGTCTGAGCTGATGGACGACCTCGGAATCACGATGGAAGATATCGCCAGCCTCAACAAATATGGTTTCATGCCGCTGACCAACCGCGCTGTGGCAGGCTTGAAAGCACGCAAGGATCTCGTTGAGAGTGTGACACTGAATACCGATGCCAACGTAGGTGAAGTATATCCGCGTAATTACTTTACCGGCTGGACACGCGACAACTATGGTCCTATCTGGATTCCGAAGAAGGGCGGTAAGGTGAAACTGGATATGAAGAGTCTGCCTATCTACGAACGGTGTATCCGCAACTACGAAGGCAACGACCTGCAGGTGAAGAACGGAAAGATTTTCATCAACGGCAAGCAGGCCGACAGCTACACCTTCAAACTCGACTATTACTGGATGATGGGCGACAACCGACATAATTCTGCCGACTCCCGCTATTGGGGATTCGTGCCGGAAGACCACGTTGTTGGTAAACCGCTGTTCATTTGGTGGTCATCAGACCCTGACCATAACGGCTTCAGCGGCATCCGATGGAACCGATTGTTTAAGTGGGTGGATAATATTAAGTAATGGTGACGCTTCATACAACATATTTCGGACCGGTGCAGTGGTATCAACAACTGTATCGGTCCGAATGTGTATATATAGACAGGAACGAACGGTGGCAGAAACAAACCATCCGCAACCGCTGCTACATCGCTACAGCCAATGGTGTACAAGCACTCTCCGTACCCATTGTGCATAAAGCCCCCTCCAACCTCCCCCCTGAGGGGGAGGCTTCCACCACCCATCACCCAACACCAGTCTCTCCCCCTCAAGGGGGAGTCGGAGGGGGCTTCCTCACTCGCGACATCCGCATTTCGGATCACGGCAAATGGCGTCGTGAACATTGGAATGCACTACAGAGTGCTTATGGCGAAAGTCCCTTCTTCGACTATTACGCCGACGATATCCGTCCGTTTTTCACAGAAAAATGGGAGTTTCTCTTCGACTTCAACCTCGCCATCATCCATAAGATGTGCGAACTGTTGGATATAGAAGCCCACATCAAGCCTCACCCCCTATCCCCCTCTCCAAAGGGCGAGGGGGAAGCCTTCGGCAAGGGAGGAGAATCCCTCAACCCCTCCTCCCTCCCTTACAGGGGAAGGCTACGGGGGGGCGAACTTCGTTCGGGATGGGGCCGGGGTGGGTCTCTCCCCCCCTACTACCAAGTCTATCAGCAAAAGCACGGTTTTCTACCCAACCTGAGCATCCTCGACTTGCTGTTCAATATGGGTAATGAGGCGATTCTTTACTTATAAATAAGCGTACGGATTCTTTCTTCTGCGAACAGTTCCTGTGCCACTTGCTGGAGCTGTTCGGCTGTGATGGCATCAATCTGGGCATAAAGTTTTTCCACATCCTTCTCCCATCCGTAGTGCAGGAAACTCTTGCCGAAGTCCAGCGCAAAGTTCTCACGATGGTCGCAAGCAATGGCAATCTGTCCTTTGATTTGTTGCTTGGCAATGCTCAACTGTCTCGATGAAACCGGTGAATTCATCAGTTTGTTGAGTTCTTTTCTGACCAGACGCAGGCACCGCTTCACATCCTGATGGTCGCAACCGAAATAAACCGACCACAGTCCTGTGTCGGAATAGCTGACCATCGTACTCTCTACTGTATAAACCAATCCTGCCTTTTCGCGCAAGGCCAGATTCAGCCGCGCATTCAGTCCTGGTCCACCCAGCATATTATTTAAGAGGTATAGCGGAATGCGCAGCGGATGGTGGATATCATAGCCAACGGTTCCCATCATAACATGAGCCTGGTGCGTGCCTTTGGAAACGTATATGGGAGAGAGGGAGAGGGGGAACGAGGGAGAGAGGTTAGTTTCGCTCATTTGAGAATTCCTATTCTCGTTCCCTCGTTCCCACGTTCCCTCGTTCTCTTCGTTCTCTTCATTGTTCGTTCCCTCGTTCTCTCGCTCTCCCGTTCTCTTCTTTAAATCCGTTATTACCTTCTTAAACTCCACATCACCATAGATAAAGAAGATGGCGTTGTCGGGTCGGTAGTAGCGATGCACAAAGCGAAGGGCGTCGTCCGTTGTAAACGACCGTACACGTTCTGCTGTTCCGAGGATATTGTGTCCCAGCGGCGACTGTTGGAAGATGAGGTTTTCAAAATCATCATAAATCAGTTCCGCCGGCGAGTCGTGATAACATTCTATCTCCTCACAGATCACCTCCTTCTCTTTTTCCAGTTCTGCCGCAGGGTAGGTGGAATGGAAAACGATATCCGTCAGCAGGTCGATGGCTATCGGCAGATGCTCTTTCATCAATGCAGCATAAAAAGTCGTATCCTCTTTATTGGTATAGGCATTCAGCTCGCCACCCACCCGTTCCAGCGTATTGATAATCTGCAGGGTGTTGCGGCGTGCCGTTCCTTTGAAGGTGGTATGTTCCACAAAGTGGGCAAGTCCCTCCTCGCCCGCCTGTTCGTGTCGTGCCCCTGCTGCAATCTGGTAGCCGCAATAGACCACTTTCGAGTTGCTGGGCAAGTAAATGACACGCAGTCCGTTGTCAAACTGATACGTATTATATTTCATTTCGAATGCAAAAATACGTAATTTTTAGCTACTCTGAACGATATATTACAAAATATTTGTATCTTTGCCATTTGAAAATACTGTTTTTATGAGAAAAGTTATTGGTATCGGCGAGACCGTACTCGACATCATCTTCCGCAACGGACAGCCTACTGCGGCCGTACCGGGAGGTTCTACCTATAATGCCATCATCTCGTTGGCGCGCTGTGGTGTTGACACCACCTTCATCAGCGAGGTGGGTGATGACCGCGTAGGCGATGAGATTATCAATTTCCTAAAGGATAATGGTGCCAAGACCGAATTTGTCAGTCGCTTTCCCCACACGAAATCACCGATATCACTGGCGTTTCTCAATGAGAACAATGATGCGGAATACATCTTTTATAAGGACCACCCCAACGACCGCCTGGAGTTTGAGTGTCCGGATATCCAACCCGACGACATCATCCTCTTTGGTTCCTATTACGCCCTCAACCCCGTCATCCGCACACAGGTGGCAGGACTCTTGGAAGAGGCACGCCGTCAGGGAGCCATCATCTACTACGACGTCAACTTCCGTCCGTCCCACCAGCACGAGGCGATAAAGCTGATGCCCAATCTGTTGGAGAATCTCGACTATGCCGATTTCGTTCGTGGCAGCAATGAAGACTTTGAGGTGCTCTATCAGAAGAGCGATGTCGGTCAGGTCTATGATACGGAGATATCGTTCTATTGCGACCATTTCATCTATACCCGCGGAGCCAACCCTGTAGAGGTGCGCGGCAAGAATAGTTTCAAGCACAGTTATCCCGTTCCCGCCTCCGAACAGATTGTCAGCACCATCGGTGCAGGTGATAACTTCAATGCCGGTTTCATCTTCGGCCTGCTGAAATATGGTATCACCCGTGAGGTGCTTGACCAGGGGATGAGCGCCGACCAATGGGCTGATGTGGTCAGCTGCGCCCAGCAGTTCTCTGCCGAGTGCTGTCGCGACATCCACAACTACGTCTCTGTGGAATTTGCCCAACGAATCAAATAATTCGTCATCATGTCGTCATGTCGTCATGTCGAAATAACGAAATAACGAAATATCGAAATATCGAAACAAAAAAAATAATATTATGCTCATTACAAACAACATCTATTACGTGGGAGTCAACGACCGCAACAAAGCTTTGTTCGAAGGTTTGTGGCCATTACCAAATGGTGTTTCCTACAACTCTTATCTCATTGTAGATGAGAAAGTGTGTCTGATTGATACGGTAGAGGTTGATTTCTTTACCCAGTATATCGAAAATATCCAGGAAGTCATTGGCGACCGTCCTATCGACTACCTCGTCATCAACCACATGGAACCCGACCACAGCGGTTCCATTGCCCTCATCCGGAAATACTATCCTGAGATTCAGATTATCGGCAATAAGAAAACATTCGGAATGCTCGAAGGATTCTATGGGATGACTGACGGACTGGTAGAGGTTAAAAACGGTGAATCCATCGAATTGGGTAAGCAAACGCTGAACTTTGTGCTGACACCGATGGTGCACTGGCCGGAGACGATGGTGACGCTTTGTGGCAGCGTTCTCTTTGCTGGCGATGCCTTCGGATGCTTTGGTGCACTGAACGGTGGCATCATCGACTCGGAAATCAACTGCGACGAGTTCTGGTTGGAAATGGTACGTTACTACAGCAACATCGTAGGCAAATACGGTGTGCCTGTTCAGAATGCCCTGAAGAAACTGGCCGATGTGAAACTCGACTATATCTGTGCTACCCACGGCCCTGTTTGGCATGAATATATCAATAAGGTGATAGGCTTGTACGACCGGATGTCACGCTACGAGACGGAGCCGGGACTCGTTATCTGCTATGGTACGATGTATGGCAACACCGAGCGTATGGCCGAACAGATTGCCCGTGCTGCGAGCCAGGCAGGACTGAAGAATATTGTGATGTACAATGTGTCGAAGACGCACCACTCCTATATCATCCGTGACGTGTTCCGCTACAAGGGACTCATCGTGGGTGCTCCGACGTACAATGCCGGTCTGTACCACGAGATGGAGGTACTGCTCTCCGAACTGTCCGGCAAAGACATCAAGAACCACTATCTCGGCTGGTTCGGTTCCCACTCATGGGCAAGCAAGGCTGTGGGTAAGATTCAGGAGTGGAACGAGAACCACCTGAAGTTCGAGCCTGTAGGCGAACCCGTTGATATGAAGCAGGCGCTCACCGAAGAAACCAAAGCACAATGTGCCGCCCTCGGTAAAGCAATGGCAGAGAAATTGCTTCATTAATAGTCAATGTTCAATTGTTAATTACTTCCCTTCGGTCAGTGACCGTTGGTTCTCAATTCTCAATTAACAAAATGTCAACTCGAACCTTTAAAGATTGGGTGATAGCTGTCCGTCCGTGGTCATTCCCCGCTTCGGTCATCCCAGTATTGACATCATTAGGATATCTGTATTTCCTCAGTAAAAACCAGAGT
>CADBAP010000034.1 GCA_902792685.1 uncultured Prevotellaceae bacterium | reverse complement strand
AGTGCCTGATTGATCTGTTTCCTCTGAGCAGAAACAGACATCACACTAATCACAAGCAGCAGTATCGTCAATAATCTTTTTACCATGTATCCTTTATCAATCTATTCGTTCTTGATTTGTATTTTTAAAGCCTGTCACCAAGGGTTCAAGCTCGCAGGCTTTCTCTGTCTCGCCCAATGCGTAATAAACTATATATAGAGGTGTTACCCAATCCACTTTCTTGCGTTTGGGGTCCATCGTCTTTGCTTTCTCTAAATATTCTTTGGCTTCAATCAAAGTCTGTTTAATCTGTTGTTGGTCTTCTTTCTTCAACGTCCGTTCTTTGTTCAGTATCGCCCGTTGTATGTCGATAGCCTGATTGCTCAGACACAGTCCCACATTATATATAATAGGTAGGGAGTTCGGATCGATGCTGCAGGCTGTTTTGTAGGCATCAGCTGCCTCTTCCCATCGCTTTGCATGCATCGCTATTTCACCCTTCAGAATCCAGGGCATCGTGGAATGTGGCTGGTCTTCCAACTGGTCATCCACGAAATCTTCCAACTTATGACGCTGTCTGGGATGGTCGTAGAACTCCAGAATCCACGCGAAATAGGTTTCGTTGTACGGATCGTTTTCGTAGAGCTTTTGTAATTGGGAAATGTAATTGGTCGAGTCTTGTGTTGAAACAAGCTTCCCTTTCATCTGCAGGACATTAGTCAACAAGACAGAGTCCTCTGCTTCCGATGAAGAGGAAACCAAGTTTTGTGCCCCTGCCACAGAAGGACAAAGGCACAAAACCAGGATGATATATAAAAGTTTCTTATTCAACGCCAGCGAGTTTTGCTGCAGCCTTCGTCTTCGGATCGTCTGATCCATATACAAAGTCAGTAGCACCATACAGACGATAAGCATATCTGGACTTCTCAACCTTATCTACGTCGAGGTCGCGAGCATACTCGTAGTATTCAATAGCCTGCTTGAAGACATCAGCAAACACCTGCTTGGTGGTAGGAGCCAACTGTCCCTTGTAGTTGTTCACACGCTCCTGAGCCTTGAAGAAGTAGCAGTCACCAACGGCAGCATTCAGCGCAACCTTGCTTTCTGCAGGACAAACAGCCAGTGCTTTCTTCAGTGTTTCAGCAGCCTCGTCCAACTGTTCGTTACGCATCTGAATATCACCCTTCAGCGCCAAAGCAGTGAAGTTATTGGGATCGGCAGCCAGTTTCTTCTCAACCAGTGGGAGAACTTTATCTTTCTGACCAACAGACTCATAGAATGTACAGAGTGTGCTCAGCACAGCATCGTTGTTATTGTCTGCTGCATAGATGCCTTCCAGCTTCTGGACATACTTCAAACTGTCTTCCTTGGTGTCGAGTTGTGCACCCAGAATCGCCAGTTTCAGATTGGTTGCTTCTTTCACCATCTCAGGATCTTTCAGCGCAATGTCAACATACTTCTCTGCAGAAGCATAGTCTTTACGCTGGTAAGCCATTACAGCTGCAACACGAGCTACCTGACCCAGATTCTGGTCTTTGCCGTCCTTTACGCTTTCCTCAAACATCGGAGCAGCACCGCTCTCTGTATATACCTTATAATATTCGTATGCAAGATCGTTGTTGCCTGCTTCCTGTGCTTCCTGACCACCGAAAATCAACAGCACACGGTTGGGAGCCAGACGACCCGCATTCTTCTTGTTGAACTTGGGAGCCACCTTGCCCTTGTCGTTCGGCTGGTTATCGTAGATGTCGCATTCCATCGCATCCTTGATACCCTGCATCGTAGAAACATATTCTATCTTGTCCTTCTTGCCCAACTGTTGGTTGAGGACAAATGTTTCATACGCTTTGTTGAACGCAGAAGCATTCTTATCTACAAGTGCATTGTAGCATTTTGCTTTCTGCTCAGCTGAGAGAGAACCCAAATTGTTTTTGAGCATTTCGGCCGCAGCAGCATAATCTGCCTTTGAGATTTGCTTTACGAGGTCCTGTGCAAACGCAGTTGATGCTGAAACAAGCATCATGGCTGCAATCATCAATTTCTTCATATTAGTTATTTTTAAAAAAGGTTATTTGTTTTCTGTAAACTTTTTAATTGCCTATCGGTTATTATGACGTAACCGACAGGCAATTGTTTAAATCTCATCTGCGCCAGTAGCTTTTGCCCAAGCGGCACGGCTCTGTTCCTCGACAGCCGCCTCCAGCTCAGAACTCATCACCTTGCATACGCTGGCGATGACATCGTTCTTCTTGGCGAGGTTAATCAGACGAACACCCTGGGTAGCACGACCCATCACGCGACACTCGCTGACTGCGAGACGAATGACGATACCACTCTTGTTGATAATCATCAGGTCATTGTCGTCGTTCACGTTCTTGATTGCAACCAGGCGACCGGTCTTATCCGTGATATTGAGCGTCTTCACACCCTTACCACCACGATTGGTAACACGGTAGATGTCTTCTCCGTTCTCGTCAACGACAGCCGTACGTTTTCCGTATCCGTTTTCGCTGACAACCATCACAGTCTCTTCTTGCGGATTGTTGACTACAATCATACCAACTACCGCATCGTCGCCACCATCGAGGCGCATACCTCGAACACCTGTAGCCACACGACCCATCGTACGAACGGTGCTTTCGTTGAAGCGTACGGCACGACCGTTCCGGTTGGCCATAATCAGTTCATTCTTGCCGTTTGTCAGGCGAACATCAACAACTTCGTCGCCTTCCAGGATGTTGATGGCAATCACACCATTGGTGCGAGGACGGGAGTAAGCCTCCAGACAAGTCTTCTTCACAATACCGTTCTTCGTCGCGAAGACTACATAGTGGGAGTTGATGAATTCCTCATCGTTCAATCCCTGACCACGCAGACGAAGAATCTTGTTGACGCCATCGTCCGGATCAATATTCAGGAGGTTCTGGATCGCACGACCCTTAGAATTGCGGTCACCCTCAGGAATCTCATAACACTTCAACCAGTAGCAACGACCTTTCTTCGTGAAGAACAGCATCGTCTGGTGCATCGTTGCCGGATAGATATCCTCTGTAAAATCGTTGTCACGTGTACGGGCAGCCTTCGCTCCGACTCCACCACGAGCCTGCTCACGGAAGTCGCTCAGCGGAGTACGCTTGATATAACCCAAGTGACTCATCGTGATAACCACCGGATCATTGGGATAGAAGTCTTCGGCATTGAACTCATGCTCGTCAGGAATAATCTCCGTGCGGCGCTCGTCACCATATTTCTCCTTCACCTCCAGCAGTTCTTCTTTCATCACTTCCTTGCAACGCTCCGGGTTGTCAAGAATCTCCTGTAAGCCGGCAATCAGCTTCTGCAAGTCGTCAAATTCCTGATGGAGCTGATCAACACGCAGACCTGTCAACTGAGACAGACGCATATCCACAATCGCCTTTGACTGGAGTTCGTCCAAGTTGAAACGTTCCTCCAAATTGCGCTGTGCATCAGCTGGAGTCTTGGAGTTGCGGATGATGCGTACGACCTCATCGATATTGTTGACTGCAATAATCAAACCTTCGAGGATGTGAGCACGCTCCTGTGCTTTCTTCAGGTCGTACTGGGTACGACGGATGGTTACATCATGACGGTGCTCCACAAAATAATGGATGCATTCACGAAGGTTCAGCAGACGAGGACGGCCTTTCACCAAAGCAATATTGTTCACAGAGAATGAGCTTTGCAAAGCCGTCATCTTGAACAACTTATTCAAAATCACGTTGGCGTTAGCGTCACGCTTCACATCGACAACGATACGCATTCCCTGACGGCCTGTTTCATCGTTGACATTGCTGATACCATCCAGGCGACCTTCCTTCACCAACTCAGCGATATACTCAATGAGCTGCTGTTTGTTGACACCATAAGGAATCTCCGTCACTACAATCTTATCGTGTGCATCATCACTTTCTATCTCTGCTTTGGCACGCATGATGATACGTCCACGACCTGTTTCATAAGCATCTTTTACGCCTTGTAAGCCGTAGATGTAAGCGCCTGTGGGAAAGTCTGGTGCAGGAATATATTGCATCAATCCTTCAACATCGATTTCTGGATTGTCGATGTAGGCACAGCAACCATCAATTACTTCGCCCAGGTTATGAGTCGGCATATTTGTAGCCATACCAACGGCAATACCGTTACCACCATTTACCAACAGGTTGGGCACCTTCGTCGGCATCACACTCGGCTCTGTCAGCGTATCGTCGAAGTTGTTGACCATATCAACGGTTTCTTTCTCCAAGTCGTCCATGATATGCTCACCCATCTTCGACAAGCGGCACTCTGTATAACGCATTGCTGCAGGAGAGTCGCCGTCCACAGAACCGAAGTTACCCTGTCCGTCTATCAACTTGTAACGCATGTTCCATTCCTGTCCCATACGTACCAAAGCGCCATAAACCGAGGAGTCGCCGTGAGGGTGATATTTACCCAACACCTCACCTACGACACGGGCACATTTCTTATAAGGTTTGTCACTTGTGTTACCGATGCCCAACATACCGTACAAGATACGGCGATGAACGGGCTTGAAACCATCTCGCACATCGGGTAGCGCACGAGCCACAATCACCGACATCGAATAGTCGATATAAGATGATTTCATTTCTTCCTCAATATTTATCTTGAGGATTCTGTCACGATCAATTGTCAGATTCTCGTCCATTTAATAATGAATTGTTTATAGTTTAATTATAATTTCCTTTTTCCAGTCGGCTCAAAAACACCAAAAATCGCGTTAGAAGGCATTTCTTTTCGTTCTAAGCCGTTTTACCTATTTTAAATAGCGTACAAAAGTAGTAATTTTTTCTGAAACAGAAAAGCTTTTAAACGAAAAAAAACAGCAAACAACAAAAAAACTGCATAACCATCAGAAAGTAATTCAAATTGAATAACAAAGTTATTTAAATTGAATAACAATGTTATTTAAATTGAATTACTTTGCAAAACGAATTGTTTTACTTTGAAAGCATGTATTTATTGAAAGACAAGGGGGGATTTAAGCATTCATCAACCACATCACAACGATGCCGATTACCCACGAGATGAGCGCCATGAAGCCTACGTTTCGGAAATACCAACCTATATGCAAGCGTTCCATTTTCATCAAGGCCAATCCGCTGATGGAACCAAAGCACAGGATACTACCGCCCACACCAACAGAGTAAGCAATAACCTTCCAAAAGAGACCATTCACGACGAAAGCTGAAGCATAACCTGTCGCTGTAGCATCAGCCACCGAATAGAGCGAGAAGAAACTGATCGCAGAAGCAAAATTATCGAGCACACTACTGATAGCACCTGCTACGCCACCAAGAATCCACACGCTGTGAACATGCTGATCAATCCAACTGGTCAGCACATGAACAGCTCCTGTCTCTGTTACAACGCCCACTGCCAGCATCATACCCATCACAAAAAGCATCATCTGTAAGATACCGTATTGCAGCACACGCGGAGTGCGACGCTGGATCATGTCATCCACATGCATCAGCTTGCGGTTGAAAATCTCATTTACAATCCACAAAACAGCCAACACGCACATTGCACCAAGGAAGGGACTCAGCTTCGTGATATTATGAAAGGTAGGAATAAACCACAATCCGCCGATTCCAACAACAAGCATCAGCAGGCGCTGCCAAACATTCAGATTGGTATCATCGCCGCGATACGGCATTGTGATCCATTCAGTTTCAATCCGTTCAGGCAGCATTCTGCCAATCCACCATGTAGGCAATACCCAAGCAATCAAACAGGGAACAAACAATGTCATAGAGAAACTTGTTGCTGTGACTGCACCACGATCCCATATCACCAGCTGTGAGGGATCGCCAATCAGCGTCAGGGCACCACCACAGTTGGCTGCTATGACTATCGCTGAGCCATATATCATGCGATAACGCCTACTGGGAATGATAGAGTGCATCATCGTCAGCATCATCACCGTCGTCGTCAGGTTGTCGAGGTTGGCCGAAATCACAAATGTCACCAATCCGATAATCCACAAAAGGTGTTTGCTTCTGCGCGTTCGCATCAACTGCTTCAGGAAATCGAAACAACCATTATTGTTGAGGATTTCAACAATCGTCATCGTTGCCAACAGGAACAGCACAATGCTGGCGGCACGTCCTACATATTTTAAGAAAATGTTCTGTGCAATATACTCTTTGACGGCAATACTGGTAGGCTTGGCTCCGTTCAGGAAGTCAGTATAATCAGACGGATGCTGACTCATCACATAGTCGTTACCATAACATATGTACAGCACCCAACCCACCGTTCCTGCAAACACAGCTACAGCAGCCTTATTCATGTTTGAGAGTCTTTCTGTTGCAATCAGCAGATAAGCTATCAACAATATGGAAATAATTACAAGCGTCATACGAGTTTCCTATCAGACAGGTTTATTGTTATAAATCAGTGACAAAGTTACACATATCTTCTGAAAAAGCCAAATTCTTTCTGTCTTTTTTATATCAATATAGGTGTGTATCATATTTTTTTTATACTTTTGCAGTATGAAACTATCGGTAATCATACCCGTTTATAACGTAAAGGACACTTTAGCCCGATGTGTAAGAAGCATTACGGGACAGGGATTCCGCGACTATGAACTGCTCCTCATTGATGATTGCAGCACAGATGGAAGCAGTTCCCTTTGCGACCAGCTGGCCAAAGAGGACAACCACATACGAGTGATTCACCGTAAAGAGAATGGCGGATTGAGTGAAGCACGCAATACGGGTCTCAAAAAATGTCACGGACAATACATCATGTTTGTTGATTCCGATGATTTCATTGCCGATAACTGTTTGCGCGAATGGATGATGCTTATCAATGTGCATCCGGATTATGACCTGTTGGAATTTCCGGTCTACATGCACTATGGTTCGCCCAAACAAAGCAAGCTACTGCTGACGAATCATGTCTATACGGATATGGAGGACTATTGGCTGAACGGTGAGGCTTATAAGCACAGCTACGCCTGGAATAAGATCTATCGGGCGGAGCTGTTCAAAGGCGTATCGTTCCCAAAAGGAAAAGTATTTGAAGACGCTCACACCCTACCTGTATTGCTGCAGAAAGCCCAGGCGGTTGCGACAACAGACATTGGGCTATACTATTACTGCTACAATCCCAAAGGAATTACCAACATGGCGACAGGAAAAGAACTGCACCAATTGCTGAAAGCACACATGAATTACTTGGACACCCACCTTAGCAAAATAGATGTAGCATCTGAAAGTTTTGCCCGCTATTATGCATATGTGCTCAATATTCAAATGGATGTCTATGAACTGACGGGCAAAGAACCAGAACTGATGATGTTGTCGGTAAAACCCATCAGTCTTAAACTGAAATTACTGAAGCTCATAGGAATGAAAAATATATGTCAACTCAACAAACTCATACACAAGATAAAATGAACAAACCGCTGATTAGCTTTATCATTACATACTATAATCTGCCGTTAGATTACCTGAAGAAATGTATTGACAGTATTCTTGCACTTTCGTTAAGTAGCGAGGAAAGGGAGATTATCCTTGTTGACGACGGTTCCGACACAAGTCCTATCAACGAATTGAAGGCGTACTGCGATCAGATTATCTATCTGCGTCAAACCAACCAAGGACTCAGTGTTGCCCGTAATACAGGCATCAGCATTGCCAAAGGAGATTTCATCCAGTTTGTTGACGGCGATGACTACCTGAACCGTTCGGCCTATGAACATTGTCTCGACATTGTACGATTCAATGATGTCGATGTTGTGCTGTTCCAGTCGTCTCATCGTGTCGGCAACAACCAACAGACAGTTTTCAATGATTCGCCCAAGCCAATGACAGGTACGGAGTATATGCGCAACAACAACCTTCGTGTAGCAGCATGGGGGTATTTGTTCTGTCGGACATTGCTGATGTCATTGAGATTTACACCCGACACGCTCCACGAGGATGAGGAATTCACCCCGCAGCTGTTTCTACGGGCAGAGAAAATCATTGAAACCAGTGCAGTTGCGTATTTCTATCGGAAAAGAGACAACTCCATTATTCATAATAAAGACAAGAAATGGATTATCAAACGACTCAGTGATACTGAAAACATCATATACAAATTGTCGTTACTTGCCGACAGAAGTCCAGAGAAAGACCGTTCGGCATTGCAGCGAAGGGTGGCCCAGCTAACGATGGATTATCTTTATAACACCATCGTGTTGACGAAGAGCGAGGTTCACCTCAACAAAGCTATTGAGAAATTGCACCAGAAAGGACTTTTTCCACTCCCTGATAAGAACTACACTAAAAAATATGTCTGGTTCAGAAGATTGCTCAATAACGCAACAGGAAGGAAACTGCTACTGCGCATATTGCCATTGAAGAGACGCTGAGCAATTAAAAACATTGTGAAAGATGAAAATACTTTTGATAGGCGAATACAGCAACGTGCACACAACTTTGGCCAAAGGCCTAAGAGCTTTAGGGCATCAGGTATGTGTAATGTCGGACGGCGATTCATGGAAGAATTACCCACGCGACATCGATGTGGCGCGCCAACCAGGTAAGATCGGCGGCGTGAAACTGCTGACAAAAGTATATTCATTGCTACCCAAACTGAAGGGTTACGATATTGTACAACTTATCAATCCGATGTTTCTGGAACTGAAAGCTGAACGCCTTTTCCGCATCTATCGTTATCTGCGCAAGCATAATAAACGAGTGGTGTTGGGGGCTTTCGGAATGGATTGGTATTGGGTGCACGAATGCATAACAACGATGCCGCTGCGATACAGCGATTTCAATATCGGGAAGGAACTTCGTACAAACGCAGATGCTTTAAAAGAACGAAACGACTGGCTGGGAACAGCGAAAGAAAAACTCAATCGGTTGATAGCAGAAGAATGCGATGCGATTGTATCAGGCTTGTATGAATATCAAGTTTGTTATCAAACTGCATTCCCTGCAAAAACCACTTTTATCCCCTATCCCATCGAAACCAAAGATGCAAGTTTCACCAAAGTCTCTAAAGTCTTTAAGGTCTTCATCGGCATCAGCAAATCCAGAAGTGAATACAAAGGAACAGACATCATGCTGAAAGCAGCCCAGGCTATTCAAAAGAAATATCCTGAACGTATCCGTTTGCAAATAGCAGAAGGGATTCCGTTCGAGCAATACGTCAGCATGATGCAAGAAAGTGATGTTATTCTGGACCAGCTTTATAGTTACACACCAGCGATGAACGCATTGGAGGCGATGTCACATGGTCTTGTTGTTGTAGGTGGAGGTGAACCAGAAAACTATGAGATACTCCACGAAACGGAGTTACATCCTATCATCAACGTTCTACCGACCTATGAGAGTGTATATCACGAGTTAGAGAAACTGGTATTACATCCTGAACGCCTTCCTGAACTTAAACAGCAAAGCATCGCATACATCCAGAAACACCACGAATACCTCAAGGTAGCACGTCAATATGAACAACTTTATCAGAGCATCCTATGAAAATCGTATGTTTAAAAGGCGGACTAGGCAATCAGATGTTTGAGTATTGTCGCTACCGTTTGCTGTCTGAAGACAAACGAAACGGCCGGGTGTATCTGTTTCGTGATATCAGAAGACTCAAAGAGCACCATCGCATATCGCTTTTCGACTGTTTCAACCTGCCTGCCCCCAAACATTCGGTGTTGGTTTCATGGTTGGTCTATGGAATAAAAGCGTTGCGAGAAGTCCATCTCTTTCCGCAACTCTATGACGATGAGCGTGATGACTGCACACTTATCGATGACTATTGTCAGGACAAACGTTTTATTCAAAAAGCAAAGGAACTCTTCAATTTCAAGATTTCCTTATCCGAAAAAACAAAGGAGTATCTTTCCGCCATACAATCATCGGCATTTCCTGTAGCCATCCATATAAGAAGAGGGGATTATCTGAACCCCATCAACTTGAAAAACATCGGTTTGTGTAGGCCAGAGTATTATCACCAAGCTGTTGAAATCGTCAAAGAGACACATCCAGAAGCACAGTTTTTTCTCTTTTCAGATGACCTGGAATGGACAAAGAAACATGTTCCCGTTGAATCTGCCATATTTGTGCAGCATGACGAAGCGGAATCTGACCATACTGATTTATATCTGATGACACATTGCAAGGCTCACATTATTGCCAATTCCACCTTCAGTTTTTGGGGCAGTTGGTTGGCGGATCACCAAAAACATTTATGTATCTATCCCCAGAAATGGTACCTGAATCCTAACTGGGTAGCACCAGATATATTTCCAGAGCATTGGATTTATATCTGATCATATTGGTTTTCAACAAAGAAAAAGGGCATGTCTAAAATGACACGCCCTTACTTTTTCCAAAGAAATGTGTGCTTACTCAGCAGCAGGTGCTTCAGTAGCCTCCTCTGCAGGAGCTTCCTCTACAGGAGCCTCAGCAGCAGCGGCAGCAGCTTTCTTGTCAGCTACCTTCTTAGCAATCTCTTCGTTTACTTTCTTTTCAGCTTCAAGTTCTTTAGCAGCAGCATCTTTCTTTGCTTTTGCTTCTGCGTCGCGAACAGCGTCAAGACCCTTCTGCTTGTCAGCCTTCCATGCGTCAAACTTCTTCTGTGCAGCAGCCTCATCGAAAGCACCTTTCTTTACACCTCCGCGGAGATGCTTCATCAGGTAAACGCCCTCACCCTTGAGAATGTTACGTACAGTGTCTGTTGGCTGAGCACCAGTCTCAACCCAATAGAGCGCACGGTCGAAATTCAAATCTACTGTGGCAGGATTGGTGTTTGGATTGTAAGTACCAATCTTCTCAGTAAATTTACCATCACGTGGTGCGCGAACGTCGGCGATAACGATGCGGTAAACTGCATAACCTTTACGACCACCGCGTTGCAATCTGATTTTTGTTGCCATTTTTAATTGTTTTTTGAATGATTAAATTTTGAATTTCATGCTACCATCTCGTAATAGCGGCTGCAAAAGTACTCATTTTTTTCGAATACAACAAATAAATATGGCTCTTTTCTTTCATAAAAGCACAAAAATCATATTTATTTGCGTTAGTATTAAGGATTATTTTGTATTTTTGCACCAATCATGAGCAAACAACTATCTATATTGATTCCAACCTTTAACGACGATTGCACCCAATTGGTGACCGATCTGCGACGTCAGGCTGAGGCCTGCGAGGATTTGGAATATGAAATCATCGTTGCCGATGATGGTTCCACCAATCAGGAGGTGGTTCGTGCTCATGAACAGCTGAACACATGGGATCACTGCCGTTTTGTACGAAAGGAAAGAAATACCGGTCGTGCAGCGATCAGGAATTATCTTTCTTCCCTTGCACAATATCCCTGGCTACTGTTTATCGACTCTGACATGTCTGTCGTCAGGAACGATTTCATCCTCCGATATATTTCAACTCCACTTAAGAATATCAGATATGGAGGTTACGAAGTAATCGGTTACGACCGAACAAACCTCCGTAACACCTATGAGCGTGCTTTTGCAGCTAAACATAACACCGAACAGCGCAAAAAGAAACCCTACCTACATTTTCATACCAGCAATTTCATGATTTCCAAACAACTAATGGATCTATACCCGTTCGACGAACGTTTCCGTTTCTATGGTTACGAAGATGATATTTACGGAAAATGCATGAAGGAAAACCACATTGAGATTGAACATATTGACAATCCCATCGGTTTTTCGAAATATGAAAGCAATGAGGAGTTCTTGAGGAAAACAGAAGAGGGATTGCGCACACTCCTGACATTCAGTGATGAGCTAACGGATTATTCTACGATCATAACCGTTTCCAATCAATTAAAAAGGTGGAAGCTGTCTCCTGTCATGAGAGTCTTCCACCAAATGTTTCACCGGTTAGAATACCGCAATCTCTGTGGGAAATATCCTTCCCTATTTCTTTTTAAACTTTACAAGCTCGGCTATTACATGATGTTGCAACATTAGTGAAACAACCATGTAAACACTCTTAATCATTTATAGTGATTCACACTCTTGTATCCAGAGTTGACTGTTTGCGTCGCTGGGCATTCGCCAGTCACCACGAGGTGAAAGACTCACACTACCGACCTTCGGACCGTCTGGCAGACAGCTACGCTTGAATTGTTGACTGAAAAAACGACGGTAGAAAACTGTCAGCCATTTCTTAATCGTTGCATCGTCATAAGTAAGTGTTGAATGCTGACCGCTCTGGAATGCAACCTTTGCCAACATATAGATCTTAGCTGGACGGAAACCATAACGAAGTGCATAATAGAGGAAGAAATCATGCAACTCATAAGGTCCGACCAAATCTTCTGTCTTCTGTTTGATATTTCCTTGTTCATCAGCGGGAATCAACTCCGGAGATATCGGGGTGTCAATTACATCAAATAAGGTTTCGCGCGACTGTTCGTCGACTTCTGTATCGGCAACATAACGTACCAGATAGCGTATCAACGTCTTGGGGATGCTTGCATTGACACCATACATAGACATGTGGTCACCATTGTATGTCGCCCATCCTAATGCTAATTCAGAAAGGTCACCGGTACCGATCACCAAGCCTCCAAGTTCGTTGGTCAAATCCATCAGAATCTGCGTCCGCTCGCGAGCCTGTGAGTTCTCGTAGGCCACATCATGGACGCTTGCATCATGACCGATATCTTCAAAATGTTGCATCACCGCTTTGGCAATACTGATTTCCTTCATCGTAATACCGAGACTCTTCATCAACGATACGGCATTATGATAGGTGCGGTCAGTGGTACCGAAGCCCGGCATCGTGACGCCCACAATTCCTTTACGGTCGTAACCTAATTTATCAAATGTTTTCACGCACACCAGTAGCGCCAGCGTGGAGTCAAGTCCACCGCTGATACCGATAATAGCCGTCTTGCTATGGGTGTGAACCATACGTTTGGCAAGTCCTGCTACCTGGATGTTGAAAATCTCCTCGCACGAACGCTGCATGTTCTCCGTCTTCGGAATAAATGGATGGGCATCCACTTTGCGGTAGTTTAGCATATCATCAGCAACGTTTTCCTTCTTGTCATCATCGATGTCAAACGGCTCCTGAGCCAATCGGAATACGTCAGCTGTCTCTCCACGCTGGGCATTGACAAAGGTTGTATTCCGTTTACGTTCAGCACGTAACAGTTCTACGTCAATCTCTGAGATTACCAACTGCGCATCAAAAGAGAAACGTTCGGACTCAGCCAGCAGTTTTCCGTTCTCATAGATAAGTCCGTTACCACCATAAACCACATCTTGTGTGCTCTCGCCAAAACCACAGCTGCTATAGACATAACCACTCATGGTACGTGCACTCTGCTGAGCCAACAGCGACTTCAAATAATCGTGTTTACCAATCAGCTCGTCACTGGCAGAGAGGTTGAAAATCAAATCTGCACCAGCCAAAGCCAGATGATTGCTGGGGGGAACTGGTGCCCATACATCTTCACAGATCTCTACACCAAAAGTAACACCTTGTTCTGTTTTGAACAATTGTGGCTGTTTGGTCAATGTGATAACGGTACCAGCATAGTCAATGGTTTCTTCATCGTTGATGTCCTGTGCCGATGCAAACCAACGTTTCTCGTAAAACTCGCCATAATTAGGCAAATAAGTCTTCGAGACAAGTGTATCGAGCCATCCATTACAAATGACGGCAGCACAGTTCAATAGAAGTTTGCCCGTATCTACTGGCACGCCAACAATCACTGCGATACGTTTGTCTGTTGTAAACTCACGAAGGGCAACGACAGCCTGTTCAGCTTCGTCAATCAGCAGACGCTGGGCAAACAAATCCTGACAAGTATAGCCCGTCAGACATAGTTCTGGAAATACGAGGATCTCTACTCCTTTTTTCTCAGCTTCACTGATTTGTGCTTTGATCTGCTCAAGATTATACGACACATCTGCAACCCTTACTGAAGGGATTGCAGCAGCCACTCTGATAAATCCGTAATTTTTCATTTTTAATTGACTTTAGGGAGTTTAGGGTATTTAAGGATTTTAAGCCTCCCCCTGGGGGGGGAGGTTGGAGGGGGCTTTATTTGATTGTCACTTGCGTAGCACCATAACCGTATTCCTGGAACGATGCATCCTGATATGGATATTGCTTGTACTTGTAGTTGAGTTCGTGAATCACACTCTGGCGCAGCACTCCCTCACCCTTGCCGTGAATGAAGATTATCTTCTGTCCTTTTTTTGATTTATACTGCTCCAAGGTCTTGCGGAAAACATCCAATTGATAGTCAAGAATATCAGCAGCACTCATTCCTACCGTTGTTTCCAACAGGGCATCAGCATGCAGATCTACAATGATTTTATCATCCTTAAGACGCTGATTAACCGGGCGCGATTTGCTTTGCGACTTTTCATAGCGGCGCACAAGCTCATCACGACGGGCAGCCGTTTTCGTCACCTTAGTATCGCCATCCGTCTTGCTGCGACCATACATTTCTGACTTAAGCTGTTTGGCATCAACTACCAATGGGCGAATGGGAACGTCATTTTCGATAACCGGATAGAGCAATGCGGGTGTTTCGAAGAAGTCGTTCTCCTGGAATGTATGCAACTTGTAAAACTTCACTGGGTCGATGCGAAACTGCACATCCACACTCGGCTTCAACATAAAATTCTTCTCCCGTTTGTAGGCAATAAGCTGCACACAAGCATGCATCATCTCATTCAGATTATCGCGTCCGAACTCCTCTATGAATTCTTTCGTGTTCGGCTCCACCTCTCCGACAGAACGCACACTCCAACTGGCACCTTCTGCCGACAGATAACTATAGTGTATATAGTAATTACAATCGTTGACGATATATGCTTCAAACCTTGTGTTCGTTATATCATGGATATCTATCGGAACAAAAGCTATATATACAGACAACAAGTCACCGCCTTTACGTTCTTCTATCTTTGGCACATATCCAACAGACGGATCGCTATCTGCTTCCTCAATGTCGATTTTTTGATTTGCTTTCAGACGTTCCTTGATGGAGCGTGTATCCAACTCATCCTCGTCTTGTTTCTCTTTCGACTGAACTTTGTTTTCTACCACATGCAAGGTACTATAATCTTCATTGCCCACGACAACCACATCATTGATCTGCATGGGTATTTCAAAACCGTCTTCATCCTCTACCAACACGATATTTTTTCCTTGGAAGCCGGCAACCTTGCCGCCTCCCGTCTCGCTTAAGAATCTTACCTGGTCACCTATTTTCATTGTTTTAATTTTTAATTCGTTATATCGACATGTCGAGATGTCCGTCATGTCGCAATATCGTCATGTCGAGATTACGGAATCAGCAAACTGCTGTCTCCGTAACTCAAGAAACGGAATTCATGGGCAAGCGCATAGTCATAGATTTTATGCCAATCACCTTTCACAAAAGCACTTACCAGCAAAAGCAACGTACTTTGCGGCTGATGGAAATTGGTTATGAGCATCTTCACTATTTTGTAGTCATACCCAGGTGCGATGATAATCTGCGTACTTGTATGAAGCGTCTGGATGCCACGTGTCACCATCATGTCTAGTATTGCCTGTAACGCTTCACGAGGACTAATGATGCATCCCTGTTCTGCAACCTCATAAGGCTCCCATTGGTTTACATGCAGGTCGCCTTCTTCCAGTTGTGGATTCCTGCAAAGTTTTACACCTATATAATATAGGCTCTCTAACGTACGAACACTGGTTGTTCCTACTGCAATCGTAGAACAGTCGTGTGCCAACAGCTTCTCTATCGTCTGCCGTTTCACACTGATGTACTCCGTATGCATCTCATGACCTTCAATCTCCTCGCTCTTCACCGGCTTAAACGTGCCCGCTCCTACATGCAGGGTCACCTCCTCACGATCTATGCCATGCTCATCAATCGCTTTGAGCACATCATCCGTGAAATGCAGACCTGCCGTCGGGGCAGCCACACTACCTTTGATTTTCGAGTAAACTGTTTGATATGTGGTCTTATCGCTCTCTTCGGTTTTCCGATTGAGATACGGAGGAATGGGCAGTTCGCCAATGGCCTCAATAACCTCTGCAAATGAGAAATGGTCGTTGTCCCAAGTAAAAGAGATGCGTTTCCCGTCTGAAAGAGGATCTTTCTCTGCGCAAAACACAACCTTTTCTCCTGCAATTTCCATCTCTCTCTTCAGCGTACCTTCTTTCCATTTCTTCGCATTACCGACCAAACAATTCCAGCTACATGCCCCTCTTGTCTGAAACATCAATTCATAATCGTTGGGCACAGCAGGTTCCAACAGGAATACTTCTATCAAGGCACCCGTTTCCTTACGGAAATGAATACGTGCCTGTATCACTTTCGTATTGTTGAAAACCATCATCGCACCTTTGGGCAGATAGGATGCTAAATGATAGAACACATCCTCAGAAACCTCCCCATATCGATAAACCAACAACTTGGAATGATCGCGTTCGGCAATCGGATATTTGGCTATCCGTTCGTCGGGAAGTGGATAGTTATAATCAGCAATATGTATATGTTTTGGATTGATCATAAGACTTCTATATAGCTATAATCACACTACGGATGACAGCATAGATAAAGGTCAGCACCATCACCGTATAGACAACATTCAAGTCAACAAGGGCATACCCCGTCGATGTATAATGAGTTGAGACAAATCTGGGTTTGCTACCAACAAACTGACAGAAACGCAAATAGAGCAGATAGACACAGATACCGACAATGCCGCCCCATAATAATCCCACAATGATATCAGAAGGGAAATGAACACCCAGATACAGACGCGTCCAACAGTTCACCAACGACCAGACAACCATAAACAAGGTAAATGTGCGTTGGCGCACCAGCAAGGCAAAGAAAATCGCAATCGAGAACGTGTTCGACGCATGACCGGAGAAGAAACTATAGTCAGCCGGACAAAATCCCTCTACTGTATCTATATAGATTTTCAGCGAAGGATCCTGACAAGGACGCAAACGTGCCACAACAGGTTTCATGATTCCTTCCGCCAAGCCATCAGACAACAAGAAGCACAATGCACAGGCCATCACAACAAGGAGTATCTGTCGCATATTCTCGTTGTTTCTCATGATGATCCAAAACAATGAGATATACAAAGGAACCCACGTCAATGCCATTGTCAACGTTCCCGCCAGTCCATCGACGAACAGAGAGTTGCTCCCGTTGAACAAAAACAATACTTGTTGGTCTGTTTGAAGCAGAAAATCCATCATAACCGTCTGAGTCCTCTTAAATGATTCGTTTGATTGATTATATCAATGCCACCTTCTTATATTTGTTCTATCTGATTCGTTGCCAACCAACCCTCACGTCCGTCAGCCAAACGTATTCCACGCCATTGGTTCAACGACCGGTCTGTAATTTCCACACGAGTTCCTTCATGCAAGTAGAACAACGAAGTAGAGTTGGCTGCGGGGGTTTCCTTCACAGCTACCGATGGAACAACGATGATGGCCCCATTTCGTTCTGTCAATTCACAGCGCTGCTGATAAGCAAAAATGTTGGCAAGCACAAAAACGAGTAAGAAGAAAACACCTCCAAAGAATCCTATCTTGCGTACCCATATCCTTTCAGAGAACAAATATACCAGCACCAGCACTAACACCAAAATCATACTGAAGACGGCAGTATATGCCCACCCGTCCACACTCATCATATTCACCAGCGACCGATACCACGTCACAAAGAACATTTCTGATGCAGGAGTAATCTTGTCAATGGTCTTGCTGCGTGCCATCTGCAGGTTGAAACGAATATCATCGTCTGAGGGCGACAGCAAGAGCGCGCGCTCGTATGCCAATACCGCCTGCGTAATCTTGTCCAAACGATAATAAGCATTACCCATATTGTAATAAATCTCTGCTGAGACCCCTTGTTTCAACAGCTCCTGATAATCTACGATAGCCTGCTGGTAGTTG
>CADBAP010000033.1 GCA_902792685.1 uncultured Prevotellaceae bacterium | reverse complement strand
GCACAGAAGAAATAGGCGGAGTCGGCATTGAACTCTGGTCCTGCCGGCTCTTTCAGTGCCAACGTGTCGCCATCGGTGCTGCTGCGTTTCATGTTGTTGCAGGAGGTACTGCAACAGAGGAACACCAGGAGGGCGAGTGGGAGAAGGATATGGGGTTTCATTTTCTTTTATAATGGGTCTAATGGGGTGAGTGGGGTTAATGGGTCTAATGGGGTGAATGGGGAATTATGCATTGTGCATGACTCGCAGCCAGTTGCCGCCCCAGATTTTTTCGATATCGGTTTCACTATAGCGACGGCGCAGGAGCGCACGCGTGAAATTGACGAGTTCGGATGCGTCGGCAAGTCCGCGGATGCCTCCGTCGCCATCGAAGTCGGTGCCTAAGCCCACGTGGTCGATACCCATGATGTCGATGGCGTGTTCCAAGTGTGCGATGGCATCGAGGATACAGGCTTCGCCGTCTTTGCGGAGGAAACCCGGATAGAGTGTGGTGTGGGCCACACCTCCTTTGGCTGCCAGCGCCCGCATCTGGTCGTCGGTGAGGTTGCGCGGATGGTCACAGAGCGCCCGACTGCTGGAATGACTGCATACAATCGGTTTCGTGCTGATGTCCAATGCATCGTAGAATGATTTTTCTGCGGCATGACTGAGATCCACCAGGATGCCCAGCCGGTTCATCTCTCGGATGACCTGTTCGCCGAAGTTGCTGACGCCGTTGTGGGTGTTGCTGCCTCGTGCGGAGTCGCAGATATCGTTGTCGCCATTGTGGCAAAGCGTCATATAGACGATGCCGCGGTCGGCGAAGTGCTGCAGGTTGCGGATGTCGTCCTCCAACGCCAATCCGTTCTCGATGGCGAGCATGATGCTCTTGCGTCCCTCGCGCTTGTTGCGATAGAGGTCGTCGGGTGTGCGAGCCAGCGCCAAATAGTCGGCTTGCGAAGCCACGATGCTTTCTATTTGGTCGAAGATGCTGTCGGCGTAACCCTTCGGGGTAATTGAGAATTCTCCTCTCTCCTCTCCTCTTATTTTACTAAAATCCTGGGGCAGATAGGCTGCCATGATGGTTGCATCCTGTTGCCCGTCTGTCATCTTATGCAGATCGACGAGGATTTTGGGGTCGCGCTGTTCGAAGTGGATGCCTTTCGGGAAGAACATCGGGGTATCGCAATGGGTGTCGAGTGTCAGCACCCGCTGGTGAATCTTTTTGGCGGCACGGAACTCGTCGGCCTCGTTGACCAGCCACTGGAAGAGCGGCAGCCCGTCTTCACCCAGACATTCCGGATGCCATTGTACGCCCAATATCGATTTGTACTCCGTGCTCTCCATCGCCTCGATGATACCGTCGGGAGCTGTTGCTGTCACGCGGAAGCGGTCGCCCGTGCTACGGACGGCCTGATGGTGGAAGGAGTTGACATAGAGTTTTTCCACCTTATTATATATATAGGACAGCAGGGAGTCTTTCTCCACGTTGACACTGTGGGTCTTTTCGGAACGGGCAGCATCCTGGGAGTGCTTGAGGAAAGCCCCCCTCCGGCTCCCCCCCTGAGGGGGGAGAGACCCATCTGGCGCAAATTTGGTAGCCTCCCCCTCAGGGGGGAGGTTGGAGGGGGCTATATCCTGTATCACCTTTCCTCCCAACGCTACTGCAAGCGTTTGGATGCCGCGACAGATGCCTAAGATCGGTATCTGGCGGTTGTAAGCCAACTGCGTCAGCAGCAGTTCCGGCAGGTCGCGTTCGGCATTGATATGATGCAGATTGGGCGACGGCTCCTCACCAGCCCACAGCGGATTGATGTCGGCACCACCCGACAGCAGCAGTCCGTCGATGCGGTCGAGTGTACTGATGAGAACATCACGATCGGCTACAGGCGGAATGAGCATCGGTACACCGCCTGCCGCCACCACCTGTGCGTAATAAGGTTTGTTGAGTGTGGTATCACCATCGTTGAAGTTTGCCGTGATACCAATAACTGGACGGCATTTCCCCTCTGGGAACAGAGAGTAGATGCTGTCCAGTTCTGACTGTAAATCGTATTTCATAGATACAGTTACTGTACGATTAAGCTTTATCGATCTTTACAGGAATTTCACGTTTGACGCTTTGTTCGAGAGAAATCAGGGTTTCCGTAGCAACCACACCAGGAATAGACTGTAGCTGTCCGTTCAGCAGTTCCATCAACTGCTCGTTGTCGCGTGCATAGAGCTTGGCCAGCATCGTATAGGGACCTGTGGTAAAATGGCACTCGACCACTTCGGGGATGTGAACCATGCGTTCCACAACATCTTTATACATGCTTCCGCGTTCCAGCGTGATACCGATATAGGTGCAGGTTCTGTAACCCAAGCTCTTGGGGTTGATGTCGAAGCCGCTACCCGTGATGACGCCGTCTTCAATCAGTCGCTGTACACGCTGATGGATGGCAGCACGTGATACGCCACATTCTGCAGCCACATCTTTGAACGGCACACGGGCATTCTTCGAGAGGATGCTTAGAATCTTTTTGTCAAGATTGTCTATTTTTTCCATTTCAATTGTGATTAATGTTACTGGCTATTAGTTACAAATTGTCAGCAAAAATAAACAATTATGTGATTTCCTGCAAATATTTTTGAAAGAATTATCGTTATTTCACCACTTCCACCTTAAAAATGAGGGTAGAATAGGGTTTGATGCTGCCTGCAGCACGACTGCCGTATGCCAAATTCTGTGGGATATACAACTCCCAGGTTGAACCGGCAGGCATCATCGTGAGGGCTTCTGTCCATCCCTTGATGACCTGTGTGGGTTTGAACTCGTTGGTGTCAGGATTACGGGTGTAGGAGCTGTCGAAGACGGTGCCGTCGATCATCTTACCTTCGTATTTCACTTTGACATTGTCGTCAGGACCTGCTACCTTACCGTTGCCCTGTACCAATACCTTATACTGGAGTCCGCTGGGCAGTGTGACAACACCGGGTTTCTTGGCGTTCTCCTTCAGCCAAGCCTCGTTTTCTGCACGATAAGCTTCCTCTTCAGCCTTCTTGACAGCTTCCTTTTCAGCCTTGCGAGCTTCCGTACGTTCTGTAAACAGTTTGCGTGCTGTGCTGTCGTTGAAGATAGTCTTGTCTTTTGAGATGGCATCGATGAAACCGCGGAAAAACAGGTCTTGCTGGATAGAATCGGGAGTATGGGCGAAGTCGTTGGATACGCTTGGCAACATACGTGATTCCAGCATGTCGAGTATGTTTACGGCAGCCTTCAGTGCATGATAGTCGTAGGTGCGGCGCTGTCCGAGGAACTGTTTGAAGTACGCAATAAACTGTGCCATTTCAGCCTCATCAACCTGATACTGCTGAGAGAGATAACGGTCGAGACCCTCTGTGACAGCATAGCCTGCAGCATAGCTTACAGAGTCGGATGCAGTGACGAGCACGACGGGTTTGTTGTCGGTAGTCTGCTGTTTCTTGTCTTTCTTACCGCCACCGCCTGCGGTAGCAGTAAAGGCACCCGCCAGGATGACGAGTGCCAATAAGATTGTTTTTTTCATTGTTTATTGATTTGCGGTAGTGTCAACTGGAGCGATATCAGCGTTCGGATTATTCGGAATCATCGGAGCGGCTGCCTGTGGAGCCTTCTTGACTTCGAGAACCTCAATCTTGAAGATCAATGCAGAGTTTGGCAGAATCTTGTTGCCGCTACCCTGCTCGCCGTATGCCTGTGCTGCAGGGATATATACTTCCCAAGTAGAACCTACAGGCATGTTCAGCAGTGCCTGCTGGAAACCAGGAATCACCTGTGCTGGAGACATCTCAGCAGCCTGACCACGCTTGTAAGAGCTGTCGAAGATGGTACCGTCAACGGTCTTACCCTCATAGTTCAGCTTGACGATGCTGTTGGCATTTGCCTTCTGGCCGTTACCAGCCTTGATAACCTTGTAGTAAACGCCGTTCTGCAGTTTCTTGACTTCCTTGTCCTGAGCGATTTCCTTCATGAACTTTTCGCTCTGAGCCTTGTTGGCCTCCATCAGCTGCTGTACAACCGTCTGGATGAGTGTCTGAGCCTGCATCGGATCCATCTTCTGAGCCTTGCTGTCGAAAGCTGTTGCCAGACCTTCGATGAACTTCTTGTCAGACATCTTACCCTTGCCCAACATCTCGTACTTCTTGGCAAACTCGCCGAAGCCGCCGCCCATCTTCAGACCCATGTCGAGACCCATGCAGTAAGCTTCTTTGTCTTCGTTAGAAGCATACTTCATACCTTCTTTCACGCCTTTGAGGAACTCTTTGGCATCAGCTGAATCGATACCCATGCTCTGGATATACTGTGAGTTCAGGATACCCATTGCGAAACTTACTGAGTCGGCCTGGTCTTTCAGGCTGACCTTCTTACCTTTGTTGCCGCAAGCAGTGAATGCTACAGCAACGATTGCCATGATGGCAACGAATGTTAACTTTTTCATAACCAATTTTACTATTATACAATTTTACTATTTTACCTCTACCAATTGTATTTTGCAGATGAGTGCTGAGAAGGGTTTGATGTTGCCCGCCGTCCGAGTGCCGTAGGCCTGTTGCCAAGGGATATACACCTCCCAGATAGAACCGGTAGGCATGTGCACCAATGCTTCTGTGACACCAGGAATGGTCTGGTTGGCATGATCCGTAAACGGCTTATTGTCTGTCCACGAGTTACTGATAACCTGTCCGTCGGTCGTTTTCAGTTCCATATAGGCCACCACCGTTGAGGTATCTTTGGGAATGACACCGGCACCTGTTCTCACTGGAGTATAACAAACGCCGTTGCGCAGTTTACTGATACCTTCCATTTTTGCTTTGTCGGCGATAAACTGTTCGCTCTGCGCTTTCCATTTGCCATATTGCTCTAACAGTCTTCTGCCAGCAATCTCATCGGCTTTGTTGTCAACGAATGATTTTACATGATCGCCTGCAATGGCACCGCGACGGTTTGTGAGTCCGTCAAGGAGACCAGCAATCAGGTTCTTCTGAGAAAGGCTCTGTGTAGAGTCGCCCTGAAAGACGGCCTTATTGGCGTTTTCCATCATCGACAGTCCGTGCAGCACACCAAAATAGAAGGCAAACTTCCTTTTGTCGCCTACGGATGACATTCCTTCCTGGATGCCCCTGATGACCTCGGACATATCCTCCTCATCGATATCGTGCTCGTGCAGGAATGATTTCATCTCCATACCGTTGAGCTTTCCGATCGCATAACTCAAGGAATCGACGTCGTTTTGCAACACAGCGTCCTGATGCTTGTTTTCGCAAGACGTTACCAGTAGTCCTGCGGTCACTAACAATATGGATAGAATCTTTCTCATAACAGTAATCAAACCTATCTACTCCCCTCCATACAGGGAGGGGCAGGGGGAGGGTCTTTACACTACCTCAATCAACTCTACATCAAACACCAATGCAGCAAACGGAGGAATGGAAGCGCCAGCACCATGTTCGCCATAACCCAAGTTGTAGGGGATGAAGAAACGGTATTTTGCACCTTCCTGCATCAGCTGTACACCTTCTGTCCAACCGGCAATCACCTGATTCAAACCGAAGACAGCCGGTTCGCCGCGCTGGATGCTGCTGTCGAACATCGTACCGTCGATAAGTGTTCCCTCATAGTGGCACTTCACACGGTCGGTAGCCTTCGGACTTTTGCCGTTGCCTTCCTTCAGTACCTGATACTGCAAACCGCTGGGCAGGGTGATGATTCCGTCTTTCTTCGCATTCTCAGCGAGGAACTTCTCGCCAGCTTCCTTCACAGCCTTTCCTTTCTCGGCTGCTGCTGCACGCTGCTTGGCTTCCTGCTCCTGGAAGAAACTGTTGACCAGCTGCTGAGCCTCACTGTCGGAAACCTGTAACGATTGTCCGCCGATGATGTCCTTGATGGCCTGTGCGAAATCGTCGATATTCAAACTGTCGGCACCCATCTGCGCCAGCTGTCTGCCGATGCCGATGCCCAATGCATAACTTAATTTGTCCATATTCAAATTCTCTTTTTCAATGAAAGATGTTAAAAATTTCGTGCAAAGGTAACATTTTTCTTTTATAAGGTGTTCATTATTGCAGAAAAATATCTATTTTTGTGCATTGTTAAACCTTTAGATATGAAGAAATTAGTATTCCTTACAGGTGCAGGCATGTCGGTAGAGAGCGGATTCAAGACTTTTCGCGGCAACGACGGCCTTTGGGAGAATTATCCCGTTGAACAAGTAGCCTCGCATGACGGATGGTTGCGTGACCCTACTTTAGTGACCAATTTCTATAACGGACTTCGCAAGAAACTCTATGCAGCCCAGCCCAACGAGGGACACCGTCTGGTGGCAGAGCTGGAGAAGGACTTCGATGTGACGGTGATTACGCAGAATGTGGATAATCTGCACGAGAAAGCAGGTTCTACAAAGGTGATTCACCTGCATGGCGAACTGACGAAGGTGTGCTCCAGCAACAATCCCGATGACCCTCGCTATCAGATAGAGTTGCCGGAAGACAACTGTGAGGTGGTGCCAGGAACGAAAGCCGGCGACGGATCGCTGTTGCGTCCATTTATCGTGTTCTTTGGCGAGGGTGTTCCGATGATACAGCCAGCTGCTGAAGAAACGATGAAAGCGGACGTTTTTGTCATTATTGGCACAAGTTTGAATGTCTATCCGGCAGCTGGTCTTGTGCAATACACCCGTGCTGATACACCGATATATCTCATCGATCCTGCGGAAGTATCTTATTCCAATCCGCGGATACAAGTCATCCAAAAAGGAGCCAGCGAAGGAATGCGGGAACTGGTAAAAGTCCTTCGGCAGGGTTAAAGGATAAAAGTTCTCGCGGGAGAACCGCAAGAAACGGGTTATTGTAAAAAACAAAGGGGTGTGCTACACATCCCTTTGTTTTGTTCCCATACGTGCTTCAACCACGTTGACTACATAGTCGCCGAGTTTCTCACATTCACCGATGATATCCATATACATCGTGCCGATGGCATAAGTGTACTTGTGGTCGTCGATGTCGTTGATATTCTGCGACTTCAACTGGTTGCGGTAGTTGTTGATTTCGTTCTCGATGTTGAACGAACGGTTGACGTCGTTCTGTTCGCGGTAGCCCACCAAAATCGAATTCATCTGCGTGAGTGCCTGATCGGTGAGTTCCATCATCTGGTGCATGTGGGTGTACTGGTCGTCGGTGAAGTCTTCCTTACCCTTGATGCGACGGTTCAGGGTACGGGCGATGTTGTAGCAGGAGTCGCCGATACTCTCGATTTCTGAGATCTCACGCAGCATCGCACGAATCTTTCCTTTCGTTTCATCAGAGAGGTGAGCATTGCTGACCTCGTCGAGGTATTTGGCAATCTCAATCTCCATATTGTCGCTGATACCCTCGTATTTCTCGATGCGTGAGAACGCTTTGACAAACTTCGCCTCGTCTTTCTCGTGTACCAGTTCACGTACCATTCCGAACATACGTTGGATACGGACGGCAAACGACTGGATCTCCTTTTGTGCCTCCAGCACAGAGAGTTCTGGCGTCTTCATGAAGCCAGCAGTAATGAAGCGCAAACGGAAGTCTTCTTCATCACCTTCTGCTTTCTTAGGCTTGATGACCTTGCATACAATCTTCTCCATCTGTGGGATAAACCAGATGAGAATAAAGGTGTTGACTAGATTGAAGGTCGTATGGAAGGCTGCCAGTACGAACGACAGTTTCGCTGCATTTGCAAGGAATGTAGTATGCTCAACAGTCTCTTTCGTCATCGTCACATCATAGCCGACGAAGCCGCAGCACATATCCACAAACGGACGGAAGATGACGAGCATCCAGCAGACGCCGAAGAGGTTGAAGAACATATGTGCAAAGGCCGCCCTTCGGGCTTGTGTGTTGGCTGTCATCGCTGCCAGGTTTGAGGTAACGGTGGTTCCGATGTTTTCACCCATCACCAAAGCGATACCCTGATAGATGGGCAATACACCGCTGGAACAGAGTATCATCGTGATGGCCATCACCGCTGCCGAAGACTGTACGCAGAAAGTGAGCACACCACCCAGCAACAAGAAGACAATGGTTGTGATGAAACTATTGGGATCGAACGATGCAAAGAAGTCGAGCACAGCCTGGTTCTCGCCCAGATTCATGTCGATACCAGTCTGTCGCAATGTGCCCAGTCCCAGGAACATGAACGCAATACCAAACAGGAAATCGCCGATATATTTCTTCTTCTTGCTGTAGATCAGGATGATGGCAATGAAGAATGCCGGATAGACAAAGTCTGTGATGTTGAATGAGAAGCCAGCCGACATAATCCACGCCGTCAGCGTTGTACCGATGTTGGCGCCCATGATGACGGAGATGGCCTGTGCCAGCGTGATCAGTCCCGCATTGACAAACGAAACGGTCATCACCGTTGTGGCGGTACTCGACTGGACGGCCGCTGTGACAAACATACCCGTCAGCAAACCTGTGAACCGGTTGGTGGTCATTGCCCCCAAAACATGACGCAATTGTGAGCCTGCCATCTTTTGCAAACTCTCACTCATTGATTTCATACCGAACATCAGCAATGCCAATGAACCAATAAGCTTGAAGATAATCAATAAATCCATAGTATTTCAGTATAATGAATTGGCGGAAATCATATTCAGCTGCAAAAATACAAAAAAATATCTAAAATGCAAGTTATTTTGAAAAAAAATACGTATCTTTGGCTGTTGAATAACGACTAACGCCAATGAATAACATCAAAACAGTACAAGTAAGGTGTCGGAATAACGGACAGAAACAGTCCTTGCCAGTAGGTAGTTCGCTGAAGGATGCGTTTGCAGCTTTCGGCATCGAGATGAAATACGGACCCATCTGTGCCAAAGTAAATAATAAGGTGGAAGGAATGAACTACCGCATCTATACCGCCAAGACGGTAGAGTTTCTGAATGTGCAGTCTCCTTCCGGACGGAGAAACTATTCGCGTACGCTTTTCTTCGTGCTCTGCAAAGCTGTTCACGATCTGTATCGGGGTGTGAAGGTACGCATCGACACACCAGTTTCGAAAGGTTACTATGTTGATTTGAACTTAGGCAGACCCGTTGAGGAGGAAGATGTTGAGCGCATCCGTCGGCGGATGCAGGAGATTATCGACGCCGCCATTCCCATTCATCGGCATGAGGTGCCTACAGAAGAGGCCATCCGTATGTTTGAAGAGAAGGGTGACTTGTCGAAGGTGAAACTACTGAAAAGTGTCAGCCGTCTATATACGACCTATTACCAAATCGATGATTACGTGGACTACTACTATGGTGCCCTGCTGACCAACACCTCGCAGATATGGCTGTTTGGACTGGAAAAATACTACGACGGCTTGTTGTTGCGCCTCCCAGACTCCGACGACCCGTCGCTACTGGGTGAGGTTGTCAAGCAAGACAAAATGTTTGAGGTGTTCCATGAACATCACAACTGGCAAAAGATCTTGGATATAAATACCGTTGGTGATTTCAATGCTGCTTTGAAAAATCTTTCGAGTAACATCATCCATGTCAGTGAAGCCTTACAGGAGAAAAAGTTTGCCGAGATAGCCTTGAGAATAGCAATCCGTATTAAACCGGAATTGCTGCCTGATTTATACCGACCAACGGTCAATAAGCAAAAAGTCAGAATGGTGTTGATTGCCGGACCGTCGTCATCGGGTAAGACCACAACCTGCAAGCGTATCTCCGTACAGTTGTTGACCAACGGTATCAAGCCAGTAGCGATTTCTTTGGACGACTATTTCGTTGACCGTGCACACACCCCTCGTGATGCATCGGGCGACTACGACTATGAGAGTCTTTATGCCTTGAACCTGCCGTTGCTGAATCAACATCTGAAAGCACTGTTTGACGGTGAGGAGATTGAACTTCCGAGATACAACTTCCAAACGGGTAGCAGCGAGCTGAGCGGCAGGAAACTTCGTCTGCATGACGACGAGGTGCTGGTGGTAGAAGGTATCCACGCCCTGAATCCTGAGCTGACAGCACAGATCCCTGAGGAATACAAGTATCGTGTCTATGCGTCGGCGTTGACAACCATCCTGCTGGATGACCATAACTATATCCCTACGACCGACAACCGATTGATTCGCCGCATCGTTCGCGACTACAAGTATCGCGGCTGTTCTGCCCAGGATACCATCCGCCGCTGGCCAAGTGTAAGAAGAGGCGAGAACAAATGGATCTTCCCTTATCAGGAGAATGCCGATATCATGGTAAATACGGCAATGCTATACGAGCTTGCCGTATTGAAGACACAGGCGGAACCGCTGTTGGAACAGGTGCCGGAGAACTGTGATGAGTACAGTGAGGCTTACAGGTTGTTGAAGTTCCTCAAGATTTTCAAACCCCTTTCTTATGACGAACTTCCGCCAACCAGTATTCTTCGAGAATTCTTGGGCGGCAGCTCGTTTACGTATTAGACTACAGTCTTACGGTGAACTTCATGACGACTCCCCAGTCGTATATGTTACCATGCGATTTGGTGTTTACTTCCAAACGGCTTTTGTCTGCCGTCTCTATATTATCATTGTGATTCTTGTGACGGAACTTAAAGAAATTGTAATGTCCTTCCAAACGCAAGGAATAACGGTTGAAAGAGAAGATACCACCAACATAAGCCACGTAGTTCAAGTGTATCTTTCCCCAAGAATGCTCCTTTTTGTCTGTATAGGTATTCAAAACATTCCCATCGTCATCATGATCAAAGACACGTCGGTGGGTGGTAATACTATTTAAAAAGGTAAGCATTGGCATTGCAGTGACGTTGAATGTCAAGTTGCGAAGCCCCTTCTCATGTACACCCGTTGGATTGTGATGCAATGCCACAAGGTTATAGGAATAACCACCACCAATACTACCCTGCTGGACGGTAAAGCCTGTAATCTGCTGATATCCCGCTTGAGAAAAGTCGTCTTTGTCATCATAGTTCACCTTTGCCCACATATATTTGGCACCCAGCATCCAAGAGCCGGCACTGCGACGCTGTACCACATTACCACTATAAACGGCAGTATAGGCAAAACGTTTGCGGTTGAAAGCGTAGTATGCATCGGCAACGACTTCCTTCAGGCTGGCTGCATAATCGCTTTCAGCCTCAATTCCACCAGTTTCAATATGTCCTGTTTCTTCTGAATCTATAGCCACCCACGCCGTACCGTTCGGCTTCTGCTTGATATTATGGTAGTACACCTGTGCACCATAGAACGTTCGTTTGAAAGCCAGATACATGGAGGTGTTCTTCTCGGCACTCTTACGTCCGATTTCCCAATTCACTCCTAAGCTGAGTCCACCCCATCCTGCAGCAACTCCCATCTGGTAGTGCACCTTCTCTTCCATTTTGATTTTAATCCTGGCATCTAACTTTTCTGTTGAAGGCGCATTTCCTTCGTAGAAGTCGGCATGCATGTCATTGTAGAATTTGACACCAGTCTGCTGTATATTGCCATTGAGTCTAACCATCCATTGGGGTTTTGGACGGTAGATATATGCTGTATCGATGTGCTTACCTGTTGGTGAAAACTTCATCACCATGCCTTGCATGCTATTGATTACATTCTTGTTCTTCTTTACAGTGTCAGTAGAAGCTTTAGGGGGATTAGGAGCAAACTCAAAATCCTGAGCCTGTGCCGACAAGAAGGAAAAACATAGGAAATACAATACAAAAGTGGTTGCAATGGGTTGTAATATTCTATTCATATTGTAACTTTTATAAAGTGATTTGGTTGCAAAAATAAGAAAAACTTCTGATTCTTCCAAGTTTTATTTGGTAGAATCTGCGAAAATAGCTAATTTTGCACAATATCATGTAAAACGAACGAAAAGAAAACCTAAATAAAAATGAACAAACAACCTATTGTAAAAGAGCTGGAACAAGTTGTTGTACGTTTCTCTGGTGATTCTGGAGACGGTATGCAACTTGCCGGCAACATTTTTTCTACAGTATCGGCTACTGTAGGAAACAGTATTTCAACATTTCCTGATTATCCGGCAGATATCCGCGCCCCACAAGGGTCGTTGACGGGTGTCAGCGGTTTTCAGGTACACATCGGTGCCGGAAAGGTTTATACGCCTGGCGACTTGTGTGATGTGCTGGTGGCGATGAATGCCGCTGCCTTGAAGACACAGTACCGCTATGCCAAACCGCAAGCTACAATCATCATCGACACCGATGCCTTCGGTCCTAACGACCTGAAGAAGGCACAGTTCGACAGCGACGACTACCTGCTGGAGATGGGCATCGACCCAGACCGCGTGGTGGCTTGTCCCATTACAAAGATGGTGAAAGAGGTGCTCACCCCGCTGGGAACACTCGACAACAAGTCTATGCTGAAGTGTCGCAACATGTTTGCGCTGGGCATCGTGTGCTGGCTGTTCAATCGTGATGTGGCACTGGTAGAAAACTTCCTCAAGGATAAGTTTGCGAAGAAACCACAGTTGGCTGAGGCTAACATCAAGGTGGTGAATGCCGGCTACGACTATGGAGCCAACACCCACGCATCGGTACCTGCTACCTATCGTATCGAGACCAAGCACAAGGTGCCAGGCAGATATATGGATATCACGGGCAACAAGGCAACGGTGTATGGACTGATTGCCGCCGCCGAGAAAGCGGGTCTGAAACTCTATCTGGGTTCTTATCCGATCACACCGGCAACGGATATCCTGCACGAACTGTCGAAACACAAATCGTGCGGAGCGATTACCGTTCAGTGTGAGGACGAGATATCAGGCTGTGCCAGTGCGGTGGGAGCAGCCTTCGCTGGTGCGCTGGCAGTCACCTCTACATCCGGACCGGGTCTCTGTCTGAAGAGTGAGGCTATCAATCTGGCTGTCATCGACGAGTTGCCGCTGGTAGTTATCGATGTGCAGCGTGGCGGACCCTCCACAGGATTGCCCACGAAGAGTGAGCAAACAGACCTGTTGCAGGCTCTGTACGGACGAAATGGTGAGAGTCCGATGCCCGTCATCGCTGCCACCAGTCCTACCAACTGTTTCGAATCAGCCTATATGGCTTGTAAGATGGCTTTGGAACATCTTACACCTGTGGTGCTCCTGACCGATGCCTTCATCGCCAACGGCTCTGCAGCCTGGCGTCTGCCATCGATGAGCGACTTGCCGGAGATTCATCCCCACTATGCACCAGCGGAACAGAAATACAAATATACGCCCTACAAGCGTGATACAGAGTCGCATGTCCGCTATTGGGCCGTTCCTGGTCAGGAGGGCTTTGAGCACATCCTCGGCGGACTGGAGAAAGACGGTGAGACGGGCGCGATTTCCACAGAGCCTGAGAACCACAACAAGATGGTGAAGGAACGCTACGCAAAGATACAGGCGATTCCTGTGCCTGACGTAGAAGTGGAAGGCGACAAAGACGATGCCGACCTGTTGATTGTGGGCTTCGGCAGTACCTACGGACATCTTTATTCTGCGATGGAGGAGTTGCGCAAGAAAGGTCACAAGGTGGCTTTGGCACAGTTCCAGTACATCAATCCGCTGCCGCGCAACACCCAAGAGGTGCTGATGAAGTATCCGAAGGTGGTGGTGGCAGAACAGAACCTCGGACAGTTCCGTGCCTACCTGCGTATCCGCATCAATGGCTTCAACCCGTATAAGTTCAACCAGGTGAAAGGTCAACCGTTCCAAATTCACGAATTGGTACAATCATTTGAGGAAATATTAAAATAGGATGACCACTGGTGATAAAAAAGTAAAATAGACAATAAGTATGAAACAGTACACTTTTCAAGATTATAAGAAAGGACAACCGCGTTGGTGTCCCGGATGTGGTGACCACTTCTTCCTGGCCTCCCTGCATAAGGCGATGGCAGAACTGGGTGTGCCGCCCTATCAGACGGCCGTCATCTCTGGTATCGGTTGCAGCAGCCGCCTACCTTATTATATGAATACCTATGCGATGCAGACTATTCACGGTCGTGCGGCAGCAATCGCCACAGGCGCAAAGGTGGTGAATCCGGAGTTGGCTGTCTGGCAGATTTCTGGCGACGGCGACGGTCTGGCTATTGGTGGCAACCACTTCATTCATGCGATGCGCCGTAATATCGACCTGAACATGATTCTGTTGAACAACCGCATCTATGGTCTGACGAAAGGACAGTATAGTCCCACTTCTCCTCGCGGCTTCGTCTCTAAGTCGAGTCCTTACGGCACGGTAGAAGACCCGTTCCGCCCTGCGGAACTGTGCTTTGGTGCTCGCGGACGGTTCTTTGCCCGTTCGGTTGCCAACGACGGTCCGGAGACGGTGGAGATCCTGAAGGCAGCTTATCAGCATAAAGGTGCATCCGTATGTGAAATTCTGCAACATTGCGTCATCTTCAACAACGGAGCTTACGATCCTATATATACGAAAGACGGCCGCAAGAAGAATGCCATCTATGTGCGTCACGGAGAGAAACTCGTCTTTGGTGAAAACAACGAGTACGGCCTCATGCAGGAGGGTTTCGGCCTGAAGGTGGTGAAGATTGGTGAGAACGGTATCACGCTTGACGATATCCTCGTCCACGATGCCCATTGTGAGGATAACACCCTACAGTTGAAGTTGGCGATGATGGACAACGAACACGGCTATCCCATCGCCTTGGGTGTCATCCGTGATGTGGAGGCTCCGACCTATGATGTCTGCGTCAACGAACAGATTGAAGAGGTGAAAGCCAAGAAACCCTATCACTGCTTCGAGGAACTTCTTGAAACCAATGATATTTGGGAAGTAAAGGAATGAGGCAAGTAAACAAGGAGACAAGTTTTTTGCCGTTGAATGATATTTTTTTCTTATTCTCTTCGCTAAAAAGAAAATTTTCACTATCTTTGCAACAGAATACAAACCGTTAAGCCTATGAAAACTAACAAATTATTAGTAAAGACATTGATGGCGATAGCTATCATGTTTGCCTCTGCGAATACCGCACAGGCCCAATTCGGTAACATTATTGACAAAGCCAAGAAAACTGTTACGGGAACAGCAGAGCACATGGTTGACAAAGCTACGGAAAAGGCTCAGCAGAAAGCCCGTAAGAAGATGTATGAAATCGTGAAGAAAAAGGTGCTCAACGGCAAACAGATGCCAGAGCAGCCTTGGCCGATGTCAGATAAGGCAGTAAAAGATTATACCTTCCCTCCCACTCAGGCGAATCCGTACAGCATCACGTACTACGTTTATAATCTTCCCAATGAAAGTCCTGAAAACATCGCTATGCTGAGAGACCAGATGACGGCTCGTTACAAGGCAAATCAAAAGATTCTGATCGCACAAGAAGCCGGACTGTTCAGTCAGTTGGGTGGCTATGTCTCCGCGATGCTGAATGAAGTTGAAGAGGAGCAGGGACGCTGGCAGGCTTTCTATGCTGAGTTGTGGCAGCGCACCTATATTCTTTTCAGCAACTACCAGAAAAGGGATATCAATGGTCAGGGAGCTTGGGAGATTATCTGGAAGCCTACCGACATCAGCTGTCCTGTTGACCGGACCACCTATTGGATTTATGAAAAGAACGGTAAGATGGGTTTCTTCGACATCAATGGATACGGAGCTTATGCTACTCCTGCTGATGTGAAATTCATCAAAGATGAGATTGCCCGAATGGATGGTATCGCTCTCCTGACGGAAGGACTTACCAACGAGGGAGATGATCCCAACGGCAACGATAAATACGAAATGGCACGTCTTCACGCTGTTGCCGTTACTTGGAGTAATGCAGTCAAGAAAGCACTCGCCAACAACTCACCTGAGAATTTGGAAAAACAACCGATGCCGAAGGCCGGTAGTTTGAACAAACAGTTCAAGGCGAAAGCACTCGCCCTTGCTAAGAATGACGACCCAAGCGTGATCGATGTTGTCATCACCAGCAACACTTGGGACATCAAGCGCGAATATGGTGTGCCCAAGCACCGCGTGATCTATGGTTATGTCATCCGCAAAGACGAAGTGGGTAAGCGTGCTTCCAAGCGCTCTTGGTGTCAGGACTACCAGGGCGGCGGCAAATATGGCGGCTTACGCAGCTTCGGTACAGGAACAGAATCGTTCTATGTGAAATAAGAGAGACCCCACCCCGACCCTCCCAAAAGGAGGGAGAACGAGGGTGCTTTATACTTAATGTATCGAAAATTATAAAGGGAGCAAATTTGCTCCCTTTATTCATTATAACTTCTCCCCATAACACAAGTCACCGCAGTCGCCGATGCCTGGGACGATGTATTTGTGTTCGTTCATGCCTGGGTCGATGGCTGCGCACCAAAGGGTGATGTCGTCGGGAAGGTTGTTCTTCACGAACTCGACGCCCTCTGGAGCAGCTATCACACAGCAGATATGTATCTTGCGCGGCTTGCCCATTTTCAGCAATGCTTCTACGGCAGCTACCATCGAACCGCCTGTTGCCAGCATCGGGTCAAGTACGATGAGTGTCTTGTTCTTCAGCGACGGCGACGCCATATACTCCGTGTGCACACCCACCTCGGTGTGTTCACGGTTGGTGTACATGCGATAGGCAGAGACAAAGGCATTCTCGGCTCTGTCGTACACATTCAGGAATCCCTGATGATAGGGCAGGCCGGCACGCAGGACGGTGGCGAGCACGATGTCGTCCTTCGGCAACGACATTTCTATCGATCCCAACGGCGTAGTGATGACTTTCTTCTTGTAGTCGAGCGTTTTCGACAGCTCGTAAGCCATCATCTCGCCCACCCGTTCAATATTGCGGCGAAACACCATGCGACCTCTTTGATAGGCTTTGTCGCGCAACAGTGCCATATACTGATTGATGACACTGTTTTTTTCTGAGAAATTGATTACTTTCATAGCGGTAAGTTATAAGTTTGGGGACAAAGATAGTATTTTATTTCTTATTTGCCACCTCCAACTAACAAAAAATGAATGAATACTACATATTTTTAGGAATTTCACTGGTAAATGGAAGGTTAAAAGAAAATAAATAGTATTTCAACATTTGTTATTTCATAAATAATGTGTAATTTTGCAGCCGATTTAGTAGAATTGCACTCTGCATGGTCGGTGTGCATTTTGAGAAAAAATTCAATAACATCTTAATACATTCAAAAAATGGCAAAGTTAGATTTAACACAGTATGGCATTACCGGTTCTACCGTAATAGCACACAACCCATCGTATGAATTCCTCTTTGAGGAAGAGACAAAGGCCGGCTTGACAGGTTTTGACAAAGGTCAGAACACAGAGCTTGATGCAGTAAACGTGATGACAGGTATCTACACCGGTCGTTCACCTAAGGACAAGTACATCGTGATGGATGCACAGAGCGAGGACAAGGTATGGTGGACAACTGAAGAGTATAAGAACGACAACCACCCCATGAGCGAGGAGGTATGGAAGACAGTTAAGGACATCGCTATCAAGGAGCTTTGTAACAAGGATCTGTATGTAGTTGACGCTTTCTGCGGCGCTAACGAGGCAACCCGTCTGCGTGTTCGTTTCATCGTTGAGGTTGCTTGGCAGGCTCACTTTGTTAAGAATATGTTTATCCAGCCTACAGCAGAGGAACTGGAGAGCTTTGAGCCAAACTTCGTTATCTATAATGCTTCTAAGGCAAAGGTTGAAAACTACAAGGAACTGGGTTTGAACTCAGAGACCTGTGTAGCCTTCAACACGACCAGCCGTGAGCAGTGTATCATCAACACGTGGTATGGTGGTGAGATGAAGAAGGGTATGTTCTCTATGATGAACTACTATCTGCCGCTGCAGGGTATCGCTTCTATGCACTGCTCTGCCAATACCGATATGGAAGGCAAAAATACCGCTATCTTCTTCGGTCTGTCTGGTACAGGTAAGACCACTCTTTCTACCGACCCGAAGCGTCTCCTTATTGGCGACGATGAGCACGGATGGGATGACGAAGGTGTCTTCAACTTCGAAGGCGGCTGCTATGCAAAGGTAATTAACCTCGACAAAGAGAGCGAACCAGATATCTACAACGCTATTCGTCGCGATGCATTGCTGGAGAACGTAACTGTTGATGAGGCTGGTAAAATCGACTTTGCTGACAAGAGCGTAACAGAGAATACCCGCGTATCTTATCCAATCAACCACATCGAGAAGATTGCACAGAAAGTGAACGGCAAGAGCGCTGGTCCAGAGGCAAAGAA
>CADBAP010000032.1 GCA_902792685.1 uncultured Prevotellaceae bacterium | reverse complement strand
ATGTTCTTAGTTTCCAACCTGATAAAATCAAGAAGATGATTGACATCGGCAAACAAACCGGCCAGAAACACCGCAAAGCGCTCAAGCGTCTGAAGAAGAGAATCATAAAAGGGAAATAAACCTCGAAATTCGAGGTTTATTTCAGGGTTACTTGCTTATAGGCCATGCGATGGCGCCGCCAGGTATATAGGCAATGCAATGTGCCGTCTTTACCTTCTATGATAGCTGGATAGGAATACTGGCTGATGGGTGAATCTTCCAGCGTCAGCCAATGCTGCCAATGAGTGCCGTCATCGCTCAAGGCCAACGATACTGGGGTTCGCGGACCTTTCTTCGTTCCTTTCACCGTCTCGAAATCATTGTATATCAACACATGACGACCATCGTGCAGGGTTACGGCATCGGTGCCACTCTGGTTATTGGGCACATCGGTTAGTGAAACAGGTGTCCACGTGTCGCCATTGTCTGATGAGAACGATGTTGCCAACTTGCCGTTACGGGTACGCATCAGTACTTGCAGACGACCATCGGCCAATTTCAGGAAACTTGGCTGGATACAGTCAATCGGATGAAGATTGCCAGCAGTTGCTGCTTCACCCTCTATAGCCGGCGCTTCCGGATCATCGACAGCAGGGAGCGTTTTTCCGACAATTGAATTGTCGGACGTAGCCTCTTCCGTACGCATCGCTTTCTCAGCGGGTATCGGTCCCACATATTTCCACGACAACTCTGCAACTGGTTTCTTCGTCTTCCACGCACCATCCTTCAGGTCGAGAATCTCCACATGGAATTTCCAGCCGTTGGCTTCGGTGCTGGAGCCACACAACAGACGACCGTCAATGATTTCTGGTTTGTTTTTCACAGGACCGATGAACCCCTTGGGCAGCGGTTCGCGCTTGCCCCACGTCTTACCGCCGTCTTTCGATTTCACCAACCAACCTGTCCAGTCTTTCACGTTTAATCCAATCTTATAAAACAACCACAGTTCACCGTTCGGCATCTCACACAACACAGGATTCCAGCAGGCCTTGCGGTAAAGAGCCTCCCCCCGGCCTCCTCCCATAGAGGATTTGGTTTGGGGTCCTGCATCGGCTTTTGTGCTTTCAGTTGTGATGCCTGCCAACTCAGCATCGGCTGTACCCAATTGGAAGACACCGTCGCCGGCAAGGATCGGTTCACTCCATTCATCGGAGCCTTTCTTCTTGATGTTCACCCAGATACACACATCCGGATTGCGTTCGTGTTTACCTCCGAAGTATGCAGCAACCAAGTCACCCTTTTGTGTTTCGACAATCGTGCCGGCATGACACTGTGGAAAGGAGGTGTGCTCATACAAAAACTGGTCTTTGAGGATAGCCGGATTGCTGGTAGGAATTTCTACCTGATAGACATAGGTTCCTGAACCTACGTGCTCCGTTTTGCCATCTGGCAGACAGACATCAGCCGATGTATTAGGCGGCACTGTCACCGTCCACTGCAAGTGCTGCAGGTCTTTCTTCCACGAGCTGCCCACCTCTCCGTATGGAGTCATATAGGATGCATTCACCCATTCGCAGTCCTGAATCTCAAAACTGGGTTTCAGGACCAAATGCTTATAGGCATCGTTGCTTCTGATACCAGCCAGATACTGATAGCACCAGGTGAGCAAGTCGCCCAGCAGCATCACATGGTTACCGCTGTTCATCGCAGGATTTGCGGTATCGCCATTCCACAGTTCCCAGATGGTTGTAGCCCCGTGTTCAGCCATATACCCCCACGAAGGATAGCTGCTGTTGGTGGCCAACAGATAAGCCACGTCAGCAAACCCATGATCCGACAAACCACGCAGCAGCCACGAGATACCGATGACACCGCAGGTCACATGTCCGTTGCCGGTCGTGATGATATTCGTCACCACATTCTTTACCACTTCCTCCTTACAGTCGTCAGGAACCAAACCGAATGCCAGCGGCAACAGGTTGGCGGTAGCGGTATTGTTGCCGTAGAAGATGTTGTCGGGATAAAGCACATGACCCGGACGAATGCTGGTGCCGCGCTTCACGGTCAGGAAATGTTTGTTAAAGGCTGCTGCCATCGCCGTCCGTTTGTCTTTCCACTGTTGAGCATCTGCTGTCAGCCCTTGCATCTCAGCAAACTGTGTCATCAGGTCGAGGATATGGATGGTATAGGCTGTGGAAATCAGTTGTCCGTCGGTTTGACGGGCAGGATCCTGACTGTGGATGAGTTCCGGTTTCTCAGGAGGCACACACCAGTCGCCGTATTTGTCTTTGATGATGATGCCGTCTTGCTCGTATTCCTCAAATAAATGGTGAAGCCAGCGTTTCAGATACGGATAGCTGTCGATAATGGGCTGACTATTGCCATACTGCCGATAGATCATCTCGCAGCCGAACGGCAGGGCTGCCGGCCACGTTACATCATCATTATAATAGTTCCAGAAGGCTGGAGCCACATCACAGAACACGCCGTCTTCGCGCTGCGACTCACAGATATCACGCATCCACTTGGTATAAAGCCGTTCGTTGTTGAACAGGAACGACTCCCCCAACGAGCCTACGGTGCGGTCGCCTAACCAAGGTTGCCGCTCGTTGCGCTGGGGACAGTCAACAGGCATACCTTTGTAATTGGACAGGATACCCCAACGGGCATTGTTCAACACCTTATTTAATATAGTGTCGGAAGTCTCAATCTGTCCGGTTTGAGCCATGCGGTCGCTAACGACCAAAGCCTGGAAGTCATCGATTTTCGCATCGCGCAATCCTGATACCTCGATAAAACGGAAGCCATGATAGGAGAAGGTGGAGTGCCACTCCCTACCCTGTTCCTGTCCGTTACAAACATAGATGTCTCGTGACCATGCATTGCGCAGATTGGCAGTATAAAGGGTATCGGGCGAAGACAGTTTCTCGGCATAACGAATACGGATGGTATCACCGGCTACGCCGCGCACCTTCATAGAAACCATACCGGCAGTATTCTGTCCGAAATCGATGATGTATCGTCCGTCAGGTGTCTGATGACCACTGATGGGATTGATTGTCTGCACCACCGCCATTCCTTCGGTCATCTGTCCACGCAACGTACCCTGTGGAACAGCCACACGCTGAACAGGTTGCCAGGAGCTGTCGTCATACCCCACACAGGTCCAATCACCCAATTCCAGACGGGCATCATATTCTTCACCGTCATATTCATTGTTGCTACGAATGGGACCATTGATATTCATCTTCCATTTCGTATCGGTCACCCAAGTATCGGTGCTGCCGTCAGCATATTCCACAAGAATGTTCAAACGACATTTCGGAAAACCGAACTGTGGAGATTTGTAGGCTTTCTCCTGACGCATGGTAAAGAAACGGCCATTTCCCAAGGCGATGCCTATCGCCACCTTATTATTAATATTTGAAGAACCTTTTGCAAGCACCTCCTTTGTCACATCAAAGGTGTTGTAATAGATAGTCTTGCGATAGTCTGATGGCACAGGCTGCAACATCTGGTTGTTGCCGATGCGCTGTCCGTTGATATACAGTTCATAGACACCTAAACCAGCGATATAAGCTGTAGCACGCACAACATCCTTCTTGACATTGAACTCACGACGCAGATAACGGGCAGCCAAACGAGTGTGCATACCAGCCTCTTCACCTGCCTGCAAACCTTCAAGACCAATCCATTGACCGCTCCATTTGGATTCGTTCAACAAACCAACACCAAATATTTGTGGTTCACTCCATGCACTTTTACCCTGCGTAGTCGTGATGCATACTTTCCAATAAGCACGTTGGTTGCTTTGGAGTTTTACACCCTGATAAGCAATCCATAGTTGCTCGTCGCTCTGCACATCACCACTGTCCCAGAGCGTACCTTTGTCTTGCGCCAGTTCCTCGGCTGTTGAGGCAACAAGGATGCGATACCCCGTCTGGAATAGATGTTGTGCTGTCCCTGAAATCTTCCAGGAGAATCGCGGTTTGTCGGTGGCGATGCCCAATGGCGACTGGAGGTTTTCCACCCGTAAGTCATATACGGATACCTCGGCCTGCTTAGCTTTGGGTTTGGCAAATCCAAACAGCGGGAACAGGGCGAGAAGCAAAATGAATTTCTTTATCATAGGTTTTCTATTTACTCATTCAAATCCCGTTTCTTTCCAGCCATCGAACTGTCAGCAATTGAAGTCTGTTCCTTGGTCAAATAATTTTTGCTGCTGTCTATGGCAATGAGTACACCGTCGTTAGGCAAACCCGGATGAGGATTCTGTTGGTTAAAGGTGATGGCTTTCGACTTAAACGACCCGATATAGGTAAGCCGTCCTGTAGCGGCATCCATCCACCACACATTCTTTTCATCACCTGAAATCTTCCGCAAGTCGATTTTCATCGGTACGCTGTTGTAGTTGTAAACCAACAGATAATCGGTACCGCGGGTAGCTATCAGACGATTATACTGTGTGCCATTCTCGCCAACGATAACCGTCTGGTCGGGCACACGCTCAAAATACGGGAATGAAAGTATCAGGTTCTTCACATGTTTCATCTGCGAGAATCCCGGATCGTTCAAAGCGGTGTACCATGCTTTCTCCGCTCCATCAGAACCGTAACTGGTCGGATAGCCCGGTTTCAGCATCTGCATGATGGCATTGTGACCGTAGGTATGTCCGCAACTGCCAGCAAAAACAGACCAATAGGCATAACGGCGCACATCATAGTCTTGCCAACGCTCCTCGTTCGGGTCGTGCAGTCCCTTCGGTATATCCTCATACGACGGTTCTGCATCGAGCACGGGTTTCATAGGTTGATATGCCCACGTAGAATCCACATACATCCAGTTGTCTTCCTCCGTGTTGTCGGGAATAGGATAGTCTTTGTTGCCCATGCGTTGACCGTATTTACGATGCCCACTCTGAAACATATGGAAATCCAGCCAAGGAGCCTTACTGAACCATTTAGCGGAAGTGTATCTGCCACGTGGATGATAAGTCATCAGGTGGTTCTTATCAATGGCCTTGATACTTGTTGCCAACGCTTCCCATACTTCGGGATGGATATACCCCTGAATGTCGCCACCCATGATCCAAATGATATTCGGCGCATCCTTATAACGGTTGGCAAGGAACTTACCATAAGCTTTCGCCTGTTCCGCATTGATCTTTCCACCGCTAACCATCGATCCCCAGATGGGTACCATTCCGATATAGATGCCATTCTGTGCAGCCACATCAATGATATAGTCCATATGGTCCCAGTAGCCATACGACAATGGCGCCTCATCAGTCATCGTCCATTTCCCGTCTTTGGCAACCGACAGCGACGGAGAACCGTAGATATTATACGAAGGGACACCATCCATCGTCTGCACTTGAACAACGTTATAGCCCGCCGCACGACACTTCTGTAAATAGTATTGCGCCTCAGCCCGGTCGAGACGTTCTGGCAACAGCCAGCCGGTATCGCCCAACCAGAAGAATGGAGTTCCATCTGCGGTTTGCAGATAGCGTGAATTATCAGAAACCCGGAGATTGCCTCCGTCCCAGGGTTTGTTCTGTGCCGCAGCACCAATGCTCATCATCAGTGCCGTCAGTGCAATTGCATATAATTTCTTCATCTTTTTATGTATTTATATTTTTCGCCTTCTTTCAGTTTTTTGGTGACAACCTTACCATCGGGGAATTTTACTTTCAACGTTCCTCCATTCAGCGAACGGACAACCAACTGGTTGGGTTTGCCATTCTTCCACGACAACTCGTCAATCACAAAACCGCCGCGGGCATACAAGCCTTTGACTGTTCCCTGCTGCCAGGCATCCGGCAATGCAGGCAGAATCTCCACATAACCTTCATGGCTTTGCATCAGCATCTCAGCAATACCAGCCGTACAACCGAAGTTACCGTCAATTTGGAACGGCGGATGAGCATCAAAGAGATTACGGTAGGTACCTCCGACTTTTTTCTTTCCACCATACGCTAACCATCGGTCATCGGTAAGTGAAAGTTGGTTGTGAATCAGTTTATAGGCATGATTGCCGTCTTTCAGTCGCGCCCACAGACACACTTTCCAACCCATAGACCATCCTGTACTGGGATCGCCGCGATGGATTAATGATGTTTTAGCCGCTTCGAAGAGTGCTGGGGTATCCTTTTGGGTAATCTGCGCACTGGGATAAAGGCCATAGAGGTGGCTCACATGTCGGTGGTTGTCTTCAGGATCGTCCCAGTCGTAAAGCCATTCCTGCAATTGTCCCCATCTGCCTATCTGCATGGGAGGAAGCTGTTTGATACGTTGCTGGTAATGTGCTGCCAACTCCTGATCAACACCCAACAACTTCGATGCGGTGATGACTTCATTGAACAGATCGGTAAGCAACTGATTGTCCATCGTCGTTCCTGCACATAAAGGATATTTCTTTCCGTCGGAAGCGATATGGATATTCTCCGGAGACACCGACGGAGCAATGACCATATAACCCGTCGTCGGTTCTTTCACCAGCATCTGATCAAGGAACAAGGCAGCGCCTTTCATTGTCGGATAGACTTTCCGCAAAAAATCCATATCACCAGTATATAGATAATGTTGCCAGAGATGCTGACACACCCATGCGCCACCTGTCATCCACATACCCGAAGGAGCCTTGTCAACAGTGCCGGTGATGCGCCAGACATCCGTATTGTGGTGTAACACCCAACCGTCTTTTCCATACATCTCACGTGCGGTGACGGCACCCGTCGTACTCACCTCATCAATCAGGCGAAACAGCGGTTCATTCAATTCCGAAAGCCCCGTCACCTCCGACGGCCAGTAGTTCATCTCCATATTGATGTTCGTGGTGTATTTCGAATCCCACGACGGGAACAGCTTGTCGTTCCAGATTCCTTGAAGGTTAGCTGCCTGTCCGCCAGGTTGCGAACAGCTAATGAGCAAATAGCGTCCGAACTGATAGTATGTAGCTACAAGGTGATTGTCATCGCGTTCATTGAACTTGATGAGACGTTCGTCTGTTGGCTCGTCAGCATATTTATCTTCCCCCAGCATCAAAGTGGAACGGGTAAAATACTGACGGTATTTCTTGATATGATCAGCCCGAATCTGATCATACTCCTGTTTCATAGCTGCCGTTAACTGGGTTTCAGAGGTCACACTTTCGTCACCGCTGATGTCCTGATAGTTTTTGAAATTGGTCGCAATTGCAATATAGAGCACGGCCTCATCGGCTCCTTCAACCGACAGTACACCATCTTGTGAGGTGATGGTGCCGCCAATGGTCTTCACAGCCATGCGCCCCATAAACCGCACCTTACCTTTCAGGCCTTCATGTTTGGAGGTCACGCCCAGCAGCGTTACCTCTTTTCCTTGTTCCGATTTAATGATGACATCCTCGTGGGGGGTAGAGAAATGTGTGTTGAACGATACAGCTCCTCTCTTCGATGCAGTGAACCGAACTGTGATAACATCTGCTGACAATGGTGCCATCACCTCTCGGCAGTATTTGATACCACGAGCTGAAAACGAGGTCACACTGATGGCCGAATCCAAGGACAGTTCACGACGATAATCGGTATATCCTGCCGCTGCAGGTTGTGAGATATACACATCACCAAAGGTCTGATAAGGCATACCTTGATTGGTTTGACTCATCACATGCTGGTTAGCCATATCCTGTGCTTCCTGATACTTTCCGTCAAAAATCAGTTGCTGAATCTTCGGAATCCACTCTTTTGCCTGACGGTTAAAATTGTTGTTCGGCTGTCCCGCCCAAATCGTCTCCTCATTCAATTGGATTCGTTCTGTTGTCGGATTACCGAAAACCATTGCACCAAGCCTTCCGTTACCTAACGGCAACGCATCCGTCCAAACCCTTGCCGGTTCACTATACCATAGTTGATAGTTCTGTGCTTGGACAGACGGTGTCAGTCCTAACACAACCAGGAACATCAAAACAATTCTTATTTTGTAAGTCATCTTTCTCTAATCTTTACGATTCCTTTAATATAAAGACGTACCCATACGCGATTTGTCGTCAACACAATCCGATGATGCCAGTGCTAAAATGACGACAAAACACACTGTCAAGCGTCTTTGTTTTATAAAGAAAATATCATCAAATAACCATGAAACAACGACTTCTATTGATTGCTATGTTGACCATGAGTACATTCTGCTCTTGGGCAGGAAGTATATTTGTATCGGTCAATGGTGATGATGCCAACGATGGAACGATGACACATCCGGTAAAAACCGTACACCAAGCGCTACGGATTGCTCGTGAATGGCGGCGTTTGGCTGGCAACGGTGATGCAAATGCAACAGCAAACATTGCTGGTGGAATTGACATCAAGGTTGAAGCAGGTCGATATGATATGAACGAACCGCTCCTGATTCGACCGGAAGACAGCGGTAGCGATGCATCCTGGACACGTATCATCGGTGATGGAGAAGTAGTCTTTTATGGTGATGAACCTGCCCGCCACACCATCGTTTATCCAAAAGATGGTATGGAACGGATGATTGCTTTCGACAAGAAAACACGCACCATTACAATTCCAAAGAAAGCTGTAGAGAGTATCCTGAACCAATCTTATAGGACACCAGACAGACAGTTGGAAATGGTGGTACACCAGCGTTGGGCTATCGCCATTCTGCGTGTAAAAGACATCCGGACAGAAGGAAATCATGCCATCGTGTCGTTTATGGAACCGGAAAGTCGTCTGGAGTTTGAACATCCTTGGCCACAGCCTGTTATCGGTGGAGAGAAAGGTAATTCTTCGTTCCTGCTGCGGTGGACAGAACGACGTGAAGGAATCGAGACACTGATGACAATTCAGGGGCATGAAAACGAGCCTGTACGATGTTTCACCATTCAACATATCTCGTTCGAAAATACCTGTTGGAATCGGCCGCAACGCTATGGACATGTCACCCTGCAAGGCGGTTTCCCCATCCTCGATGCCTATCAACTGCCGCAAGCCGGGTTGCCCTGGGACAAGGACCTGGAGAATCAGGCTTGGGTGGAACGACCGGTTGCTGCCGTGCGTGTGAACTGGGCAGAGAACATCAAGGTGTTTGACTGTAAGTTTCAGCATCTCGGTGCCACCGCATTAGACTTCGGCATTGGTATCCGGAACTGCGAAATCTATCGGAATCTGTTCAGCGATATCGGAGGAACTGCCATCCTCGCCGGTTCGTTTGCAGAAAGTCCGCGAGAGGTACACCGTCCTTATACCGACCTTGCTGGTCTCTGCTGTGGTTTGAGCATCATCAGTAACAACATCAACACCGCTACCGTTGAAGACTGGGGTTGTGTAGGCATCGGATGTGGTTATGTGAAGAATGTCGATATCAGTCATAACATCGTGGAAAACGTGAATTACTCAGGTATCTGTGTGGGCTGGGGATGGACAGATAAAGATACGGGGATGGCAGCCAACAAGATTACGAATAATACCGTGAAAGACTTTGCATTGCAACTCTACGATGCCGGAGGTATCTATACGTTGAGCAACCAGCCGACATCGGAAATCACAGATAATATCATCACCGGATTGGGCAAGGCGCCCTATGCCACCAATGACCGAGGGTTCTATATCTATCTCGATGCCAAAACCGATGGATATACCATCGATAGGAACGAGTGCGATGAAGAAAAATTCGGAGACAACCACCCAGGTCCAAACATCGTCTGGGGCGTGAATGGTCCAGACCGACCAAAGATTGGTGTTTTTGAAATTACGGAATAACAAGCCTAAAAGCCTGACGGAGAAAATATATTGAAACAACAAATCATGCATATGAAACAAACAAACTATTATCTATTTGATTTCATGGACTTCGACCCGAACTTAAAGAAGTCGGAGTTTCTTTGGAAAGCATGGGCACCCACACACGTTGAGGAAAAAAACGGTGACATTATCGTTTCCCTTCCCTATCAGCAACAAAAACGACAAGAAGATATGGAGCCAGATGTCAATGCTCCACAACAATCATATACCCTTGTGATACGTGCTTACCAGCCTGATATTGTACGACTGTTTACGACGATGGGTAACGATGCGATGACAGAATCGTCTCTCATGTTACAGATGCATGAAGATGTAAAACGTATGCCACTGCATCTGATGATAGATGGGAAGGAATATACATGCATCGAACAACCCAGTCAACTCATCACCATCACAGACCATAATGGTAAACTACGTGGACGCATCGACTGTCGTCCACCAAAGCTCGACATCTGGAGCGACCTGCTACCGGCACCACAACCGGCACCATTCATCACTGTTTTCCCTGATGGCAATGAGCAAAAAGGTATTTCACTCAGCGATGACCATTTCTCTCCACCACGCTATGATGCCCTGCCATTAGGTTTTTGCTCTGTTAGTAACGACTCGGACAAAACAAATAAGAATGAACGGGCGACCATCTCTTTCCGTTGTGAGGCTGATGAATGTTTTGCAGGCACAGGAGAGCGATTTCGGAAAATGGATCTCAGTGGGCAAACCTTCCAGTTGAAAAACCAAGACGGACAAGGCGTCAACAACCGCCGATGCTATAAGAACATCCCGTTCTACTTGTCAAGCCGAATGTATGGAGCCTTCTTCCACACGTCCGACTATTGCAAGCTGTCGCTCGCCGACCACTCAACCCGTTCGGTGCAGTTCTTAAACGAACAACCTACCATCGATGTATTCCTGATTGGCGGAACCACGCCTGAGCGCATCCTGCATACCTACCGTATGCTGACGGGCTTCCCGTCGATGCCACCACTATGGAGCTTCGGCATCTGGATGAGCCGCATGACTTATTTCTCTGCTGATGAAGTGGAAGGAATCTGTCAGCGCCTGCGTCAGGAACACTATCCATGCGATGTTATCCATCTGGATACGGGATGGTTCCGTACCGACTGGCTGTGTGAATGGAAATTCAATCCTGAGCGTTTTCCAGACCCGAAAGGATTTCTGAAACGTCTGAAAGACAATGGGTTCCGCGTTTCCCTTTGGCAGTTGCCCTATATCGCACAAGGTGCTGAACAGCTGCGAGAAGCCCAAGAGAATCGCTATATCAGTTGGGAAAAAGTAACGAAGGAATGCGAAAATAAGGAAGCGAAGAAACACGGAAACGAGGATACCACCGACATCCGAGAGAACAGCAACAGCAATTTCTCGGCACTCGACTATGCCGGCACCATCGATTTCACCAATCCTGCCGCTACCGACTGGTATCAAAACAAACTGTTGAAGCCGCTGCTGGATATGGGTGTGGTATGCATTAAAACCGATTTCGGTGAAAATATCCACATGAACCACCAATACCATAACGGTATGGCTCCAGAGCGACTGAACAACATCTACGCACTGCTGTATCAGAAGGCGGCTTACGAAGCCTCCTCCAACCTCCCCCTAAAGGGAGAGGCATCATCCCAAACTGCGGAATCAGCTCCTATCATCTGGGCACGGGCAGCATGGGCTGGCTGTCAGCGCTATCCTGTACATTGGGGTGGCGACAGCGAGAGTTCGTGGGCTGGTATGGCTGGTTCTCTGAAGGGCGGATTACATTTCGGTCTGTCGGGATTCGCCTTTTGGAGCCATGATGTACCAGGCTTCCATTCCGTTCCCGACTTTATGAATTCGCCCTTGAACGAGAAGGTGTATGTACGGTGGACCCAATTCGGTGTGTTCTCATCACACATCCGTTATCATGGAACCTGTAAGCGCGAGCCGTGGCACTACCCAGCCATTGCACCCATCGTTCGCAAGTGGTGGAAGTTGCGCTATCGGCTGATACCTTATATATTAGAACAGAGCGAGAAATCAACAAAGACCGGTTGGCCTATTGTACGTGCATTATTGATGCATCATCCGAACGACCGTAACGTATGGCATATAGACGACGAATACTATTTTGGTGATAAATTCCTGGTATGTCCTGTGATGAATGACCGCGATGAGCGCGACATCTATCTGCCCGAAGGTATCTGGGTTGACTTCTTCACGGGTGAACGTCTGGAAGGCAACCGTTGGCACTACAGCGTGAAAGTCCCATTGGAACGAATGCCTGTCTATGTCCGTTTGGACGATATGATACCTGTCTATCCGGAAGATGTAGATTGCACGGACCAAATGGATCTGTCGAAAACTGTTCTGTTGGAAATCAGCAAACAGTTTAACGGTATCATGAAATGATTTTTCTCATAATAACAAAATAACGAAATAAAAATGCAAACCCATTACATGCAGAGCCTTGACTGGCTGATTCTCGGAGTTTATTTCCTGGTGCTAATCGTCATCGGCATCTGGGCGAGTTCCAAACGAAAGAAAGAAAGCAGTCTGTTCCTTGCCGAACACTCCTTACGCTGGCATCATATTGGTTTTTCCATGTGGGGAACCAACGTTGGTCCATCGATGTTGATTGCATCGGCTTCAGCAGGATTTACGACAGGAGTTGTCAGTGGTAACTATGCCTGGTATGCCTTTGTGTTTATCGCACTGTTAGCATTCGTATTCGGTCCGCGATATTTGGGCGCAAAGATTCACACCTTGCCGGAGTTTATGGGATTGCGTTTCGGACAATCAACACGTAACATTCTGGCGTGGTACACCATTGTAACTGTCATCATTTCATGGTTGGCGTTGACGCTTTTTGCCGGCGGTATCCTGATTCGTCAGGTGTTCAATATCCCCATGTGGACATCGGCATTGGTATTGCTCTGTATCTCCGCCTTCTTTACCATGTTGGGCGGTCTGAAGGCCGTTGCCTATACGAATGTCTATCAGATGATTCTGCTTATCATCGTATCAGCAGTCTTAGTTATCGTAGGATTAGACTGCGTGGGTGGTGTATCCGCATTGGTTGAAAAGGTGCCATCAGACTACTGGATCATGTTCAAACCTAATAGTGATGCAGACTTCCCATGGTTGCCTATTCTATTGGGCTATCCCGTCATGGGCGTGTGGTTCTGGTGTACCGACCAGAGTATGGTGCAGCCCGTACTCGCGGCTAAAAATCTTCGCGAAGGACAAATCGGAACCAACTTCACGGGCTGGTTGAAGATTCTCGACGTAGCTCTATACATCCTCCCTGGTATCATATGTTTTGCCCTATTTAAAGATACACTACAGAATCCAGATGAAGCCTACCTGACGATGGTCGAGAACCTCTTTCCTGTAGGTATGGTTGGACTGGTGTTTGCCGTATTGACCGCCTGTCTGGTAAGCACCATCGGTTCGGCCCTGAATGCCTTAAGCACTGTATTTACAATGGATATCTATGTGAAACGGTTCCGTCCTGATGCATCACAGCGACGCATCAATTACGTGGGACGTTTGGTTACTGTCATTGGTGCTGTTATCGCCATCGTACTAACGGTAGCCATCGACAGCATCAAGGGACTGAATCTGTTCAATGTTTTCCAAAGCGTGCTGGGTTTCATCGCACCTCCAATGGCAACAGTATTCCTGCTGGGGGTATTCTGGAAAAAGGCAAGTGCTCGCGGTGCCAACCTGACCTTAACTGCTGGTACAGCATTCTGCCTGCTTGTGGGTGTACTTTACTTATGGCCTCCAGCATGGCTCACCACGCTGCTGACCAATAATGGCATTGTGATGCCACACTTCATGATGCTGTCATTCTACCTGTTTGTCATCCTCATGGTGGCGATGATGGTTGTGAGTTTACTGGATAAGAAATCAGAGCGTCATGACATTCCCCGTCCGATACACGAAGATACGGGCGTGTTTGTCAAAGTGGCGTGGTTTGCTCTTGTTGTTGTGATGGTGAGCTTATACATCTTCTTCAATTAGCAGGTTTTTGGTCCCGAAAGTGCTAAACAATGTTAATAAAGAAACAATTATGCATTCCGCATTATGCATTATGCATTATAATTTGTACCTTTGCACCCGCATTTCGCAGGATGGCGAGGTAGCTCAGCTGGTTAGAGCGTCGGATTCATAATCCGGAGGTCGTGGGATCGTGACCCACCCTCGCTACAAAAAGGACAAACTCAAAAGGGTTTGTCTTTTTTGTTTTCATATTTTTTGGCTGTTACGAAAAGATTCTTTACTTTTGCAAACTATAGGAATCTCTAACAAAATCAATCTATGGCAGAAAGCAATTTTAATCAACCGTTCGCGGAAAACCAGTTGTTCCACGAAAGATACACACTACTGAAACATTTGGGTACAGGCGGATTCGCACAAGTATGGAAAGCCCACGATACAGTGACGGATACCGTTATCGCCCTGAAGATATTCACCTCGCTCGATGATAAGAGCCTGCGTGAATTGTCGCAAGAATACCGCGACATGCAGGGACTCATACACACCAATATCCTTCGTGCTGAACATTTCGACCGTTGGGGAAACATCCCATATCTGGTGATGAAATTCTGTGCCGGAGGAGCTTTGAGCAACTATATCGGACAATTGACTACCGATGAAATCCGTCATGTGATGGTTGACGTAGCCAAAGGACTGTCGTACCTACACGCCCATCAGGTCATACACCAAGACATCAAACCCGCCAATATCCTCATCGACAACGATAATACGGGCACTACCTATATCCTGTCGGACTTTGGCATCAGTGCTAAATCACGCACGATGCTCTCACAGAGCATACACGTCAGTCAAAGCCTGAGTCTCACAGAGGGATACGCACCGCCTGAGAAATTCAGTCCTTATCCGCAAGACCGTAAGCCCGACCGCAAGGGTGACATTTTCTCATACGGTATTTCTATGTATGAACTGCTGACTGGACACCTGCCCTTCGATGACTTGTCAACAGGTCGTCAGTTGCAATATACGCCGAATGCAACTGTCTATTTCGGTGATATCGCAGAAGAAAAGATGCGCTATCTCGTTGAACAATGTATGCAGAAAGATCGAAAACTCAGACCTGCTGCTGACGATATCGTGGCATTCTTGCAGGATAACGTGCCCCTACCCGACCACAGTAATGAAGAAACAATGCGCATGACTCCTCCACCTGCCTATGGTAACGATGAGACTGTGCGTATGACGCCTCCGCCATATAGTAATCAGCCAACGACACCTGTATATGGGAACCAGCAGACGACACCAATGTACAATAGTCAGCAAACCACACCTATGTACACTCCGCCGACTACCAATGGGCAACAATATCCCCCACAACCGTTTGAGGAAGAAAATCCCAACAAGGCGCTTTATTATATAATAGGTGGATTAGTTGCTTTGCTCATTATCGGTGGCATCATCTTTGCTGTACAGGCATCGTCAGATGATTCAATCGTCATTAGCGACGAGGCAACAACCGAGCAAGTGGAATCGGCTACTGAACCAGCGGAAGAGAAAGCGGAAACAACAACTGAAATGCCAGCGGCTCCAGAAGTTCAGAAACCGGCAAGTACAACAAGTTCTACACCACAAGCATACGTTTACCTGTCTGGAATCCTGAACGTCGAAGCTGTGGAGTTCCGACTTGACCACGACTACGGAAACACCTATAGAGGCACATTCTACAACACCAAGCTCGGATTGACCATGAAGGTGGAAGGTGAGTTTGTCGATGGCGACTACTTCAGGCTCTATAGTACCGATCAAAAGGCAACCTGGACCTTCGCATGCAAATATAGCGGGGGCGAATACGTTGGTACAGCAAGCAACGGACACGGTGCCTCTTATGACATGAATGTTAAATAACCCCATCACCTAACACCCATCACCCCATGAGAAAACGCCTCTTTTTCATCACAATAACCATCGTCACGGCATTGGCATCATGTGCTTCGTCGGGCGAGAAGAAAACCAACGTTGCCAACAACGATACCATCATCAACGGCAAGGAGGTAATGACGACGTCCAACGAAGACGAAGTCGTTGCGGCAAAGAACGACACCGTCGATATGGCACAGGTGAAAGCGGAAGCCAAAGCCGGCAAGAGTCAAGTAAAAGACATCAACTTTCATAGCAAGGTTCTGAATGCCAACCGCGAATATACCATCTACCTGCCACCGACATACCACAGTGCGAAAGACCGCCACTACCCTATCCTGTACCTGCTGCACGGCATGCTCGACGACAATCGTTGCTGGACACGCAGGGCACACTTGCAAGAGGTGGCCGACGAACTGATTGCCAAAGGTGAGATGCGCGAAATGATTATCGTGACACCTTGTGCCGGCGGTGTCGAGAACAAAGACTGGAACGGATATTTCAATATGCCAGGCTGGCAATATGAGACGTTCTTCATGAAAGAGTTCATGCCGTATATCGAAAGTCACTACCGCGTCATTGGCGACAAAGCACATCGGGGAGTGGCAGGACTGAGCATGGGCGGAGGAGCCGCCACAAGCTATGCACAGCGCTATACCGATCTGTTCTGCGGAGTGTATGCCATGAGTGCGTTGATGGATATCGTGCCGCTGCCCGGTCATCAGGCAGGTCCGAAAAGTATGGTAGGACTGTTCTCAAAGAGCGTTGCCGACCTCGCCACGCCCAAATTTGTACGCAACGCCAACGAACAAAAACGCCAGCAGTTGCGCACCATCCAGTGGTATGTTGACTGTGGCGACCACGATTTCCTGCTGCAGAAAAACAAGGATTTCGTGGCAGAGATGAAAAAGGCAAACATCCCATTGACCGTGAAATACCGTCCAGGCAAACACTCATGGCAGTACTGGCATTCAGGTCTCTACATCATGCTGCCATTCATCACAAAATGCATGAAACCCTAACTCCCAATTTAACTCCCAATTTAACTCCCACTTTAACTCCCAATTTAACTCCCAATTTAACTCCCAATTTAACTCCCAATTAAATAAAATGAAAAATATCCTTTGTACTGCCCTGATGCTGATAGCGTCGCTCACAGCTTCGGCACAATTAGAACGCCCGCGACTCGTCGTAGGACTAGTGGTTGACCAGATGCGCTGGGACTACCTGTATTATTACTACAATGACTATCGAAATGGCGGTATCCGCCGACTACTCAAGGACGGTTTTTCGTGCGAAAACACGAAGATTCCCTATGTGCCTACCGTTACAGCCATCGGACATGCCAGCATTTATACCGGCACAACACCTGCCCTGCATGGTATTTGCGGCAACCATTTCTTTATTGACGGACAACGCGTGTATTGCTGTGACGACTCCACCGTGCAAAGTGTGGGCAGCAATACAAAATACGGTAAAATGTCTCCACGCAATATGTTGGCTTCAACCATCGGCGACGAGCTGAAAATAGCGACTGACTATCAGGCAAAGGTCATTGGTGTAGCCATCAAAGACCGCGCAGCCATCCTGCCTGCCGGACATGCTGCCAACGCAGCCTACTGGTGGGATAAAAAAGCCGAAGGCTTTATCAGCAGTACGTTCTATATGCAGGAACTGCCACAATGGGTACAGAAATTCAACAAAAAACACAAGGGCTTTGTGGAGGGTGAACCGATTCAGTCGCCCAAAGGCGTGACGCTGACTTTCGAAATGGCGGAAGCAGCACTGGAAAACGAAAAGATGGGACAGGATGATGTGACCGACCTGCTGACCATCAGTATCTCTTCAACCGACGGCATCGGACATCAATACAGCACACGCGGACCGGAGAACAAAGCCGCATACATGAATTTGGACAAGGGTTTGGAGAAATTCTTTAACCTGCTCGACAAGAAGGTGGGAGCAGGCAACTGGCTCCTCTTCCTTTCTGCAGATCATGGTGCTGCACAGAACTACAATCAGATGAAGGAACACCGTATTCCTGCTGGTGGCTTCGAGAATTGGAAACAGCTGAAACCGCTCAATGAATACTTACAGCAGAAATTCCAAACAACTGAGAATCTATTGGTTGGCATCAATTCAGGTCGTGTATATTTAGACCGTGAAAACATTCGCAAACTCGGTCTCTCGCTCGACGATGTGAAGCGTGAAGCTATGGATTGGTTGCGTCAGGACGAGCGCTATGAATATGTGATTGATTTTGAACGGGCACAGGAGGCTACCCTTCCTGCGATGCTACGCGAACAACTCTGCAACGGATACAACTATCATCGCAGCGGCGACATAGCCTTGATCTGTCGTCCGCAGGTTCTCCTGACAGAAGATTCACCTGCCTACAAGGGAACCACTCATGGCGCTTGGAATCCATACGATGCTCATATCCCCTGTGTGTTTATGGGATGGCACATTGAGCCTGGACAAACAAACGCTCAGACCTATATGACCGACATTGCGCCAACGGTATGTGCCCTCTTGCATATCGAGGCACCCAATGCCTGCATCGGCACCCCGATTACGGCGATAACAAAGTAAAACAATAAAGGGTGCTTCTGCACCCTTTATTCGATTTTCGATAAACTAAAAATTTTGGCTAATACTTTCTTTTCTTACTTTCTTTAATTAGGGTTTATAATCCTCCCCTCGGGGAGGCCAGGAGGGGGTCTATATATTACAGAACTTGACTTTCCTTCTATTTCCACTCGCTCTTACTGCAAAGTGGAGCCAGTAGTTACCTGTTCGGCTGTTGTGCTCGAAGATGAGTTCGTCGAAGTCCTCTCCGCTCTCATCGCTAATGTCCAGTAGAATGGTGGCATAGCGAACAAGCTGTTCGTTGCCCAATACTCGGATGTCTGCCGCACAACCCGATATAGATGGGGTCGTTACCCTCTCCATACCGTTTGTTCCACTCGTCTCGAAGCATCTCAAGCCATTTGGCCAATCGCTTCAAATTCGTTATCACTTCCTGCGACGGAAAGTTATGATCAGCCGTCTGTACTGATGTCGTACACATCTCACTCAAGGAGAAATGTTCCGTCAATTTCAATGTCTTATCAATGTATTTGTTCATAATTTTAAAGTTTAAGACCCCCCTCTTATCCCCCGAGGGGGAGGAAGGGTCAATTGTTAATTGGTTATTGGTTTTTGGTTATTGAGGGCCCCTGTTCTCCCCCTCGGGGGAGTTAGAGAGGGGTTGTCTTTGCTCTCCCCCTGAGGGGGGAGTTGGAGGGGGCTTTCTTCTTATTCACATTAATCGGAGTACTGTTCGGGAAGGCGATGCTGTAGGCGCGGTCGAGGGCTTTCAGCTTCACGTGCCGGATGCCGATGTCGAGGCTGACAGCCACGATGGCGCGCAACAGTTCACGGTGCTTGCGGGGATAGAGCTTGGGCGGTGGCAGCTCGTCCCAACCATAGACAGGATCACAGTCCTCGTCTTTGACCAGCAGCAGCGATGTCTGGTGGCACACCTCCCAGATAAAGTCATCGTCGGCCTCTGCGCCGAACCACTGTTTTATGATGCTGCGGATGCAGAATCGGCGGAACTGTGCCTTGAAGAGTCGCCTCGTGCGCTCCAGCCGAAGCCAGAGCTGCACGAAACATTTCTGAGAGTTCTGGATATTCATATAAAAAACCAAAATGTCCAAAGTTATAAGTTATTAGTTATAACTTTCATGGCAACTCGTTCACCCGTTTCCGATACAACCCGTACTTTACCTTCTCAACGATTTTCTCGGTTAGGAAGCGGTTGATGGCTTTCGATGCCGCTGGCTGCGAACAGCCGAAGTAATCCATGAACTGCTGCGTCTTGAACTCATCGGGCAATTTGCGGAAACACTCGTCATATCGGGTGGTGCGGTGACGTTGTACAAACTCCTTGTTCTGGTCGGCGAAGTAGTTGAAAGCCATCTCGCCAAAGAAGAAC
>CADBAP010000031.1 GCA_902792685.1 uncultured Prevotellaceae bacterium | reverse complement strand
TTGCGGTATGTGCCCACATGGTTGTCTTTCACAGGCACTTCCGGCGGATTGTTTTTGAAGTGTCCGCGCCAAGCGAAACCGATGTTCACATAAACGGGATCGCCATAACCGTTGACCTCCCAGATGCCGGGCACCTTCATCTGTGCCCACTCGCTGTCGTCATAGTCGGTGCGGTAGAAGTCCTGCGGTCGCTGGTCGGCATCGGCAACCCAATGGAAGCGCCAGTCACCGTTGAGCGACAGCTGTAGGCCGGCAGCGGAAAAATCGGTATGCAGCGGCAGCCGGTTGATTTCGTTCACCTGCATATCATGCCAGGCATTAGCAATCTCTTGGTCGGTTGTCTGTGCCCATGAAGTCGTCGTTGACATCATCGTGGCACATAGAATGGTTAGGAGTCGATTCATGTCTATGTTGTAGTATTCGCTGCAAAAATAATAAAAAATGTCGATGATGCTTCATTTTCCCGTGTTTTTTTTCTTCTTTCATTTTTTTATCGTAATTTTGGCGCACAAAAAGAAGAAACTTTTACATGACAAATCTGAAGTCGTTGGCCAAAGATACGGCCATCTACGGGCTGAGCAGTATCGTTGCACGATTCATCAACTACTGGCTTGTGCCCATCCAAACGGCAAAATTCAATGCCGCAGGCGGACAGTATGGTATCATCACCAATGTCTATGCCTATATCTCTTTGCTCATCATCCTGCTCACCTACGGTATGGAGACCACCTTCTTCCGTTTCATGAGCAAGGACGGCGAGAATCCCGAAAAGGTCTATGCCACCACGCTGCGGCTGGTGCTGACGACCTCTATCATCTTTGCGGTGGTCATCTCCGTGTTCCTGCAGCCGATAGCCAACGCGATGTCCTACGGCGACCATCCGGAATATGTGTGGGTGATGTTCTTCACCGTTGCCGTCGATGCGTTCATGGCGATACCGTTTGCCTATCTGCGGTATGTACACAAGCCCGTGAAGTTTGCCTCGCTGAAAATCTTCAATATCTCGCTGAACATCATTCTGAACGTGCTGTACCTGATGGTTCTGCCCGCTTTGAAATGGAATCCGTTCGGTATCTACGAGGACGGTTTCCAATTGGATGTGGTATGGGTGTTCTATATCAATATGGTATGCTCGGTGGCAACGTTGCTGATGCTCTGGAAGGAACTGAAAGGCATCCGCTTCGGTTTCGATATGGCTACCTGCAAACGTATGCTTTCCTACACCTGGCCGTTATTGGTGATGGGATTGGCAGGACAGCTGAACCAAGCTGCCTCACAAATCCTGTTCCCATACTTCTTTGACGGCTCCGTGGAAGAGGCGCGCGCCCAGCTTGGCATCTATGGTGCCTGCATCAAGATTGCGATGATCATGGTGATGATTACCCAGGCTTTCCGCTATGCCTACGAACCGTTTGTGTTCAGCAAGTCAAAGGAGAAAGACCAGAAAGAAACATACGCCGTCGCGATGAAATACTACCTGATTTTCACGCTGCTGGCTTTCCTTGTTGTCATCGGATACATGGACATCCTGCGCTACCTTGTCGGCAAAAGCTACTGGGAAGGTCTGCGCGTGGTACCTATCGTGATGGCAGCAGAGATTATGTTCGGTGTGTTCTTCAACCTGTCGTTCTGGTATAAGCTCACCGACCGCACCATCTGGGGCGCCTATTTCTCCGGCATCGGTGCTGTGGTGCTGATTACCGTTGACATCCTGCTGATACCGCATTTCAGCTATATGGCTTGCGCTTGGGCGGGCTTTGCCGCTTACGCCGTATCGATGGTCATCTCCTATTTCGCCGGACAGAAATACTATCCTATCCACTATCCGCTGAAAGACCTGTTCTTCTATACGGCTGTCACCGTGGTGCTCTTCGTGGGCATGCTCCTATCCAACCAGCATCTGCCGGCATGGGCGGCCATCAGCGTCAACACGCTCATCATCGTGTGCTTCCTCGCCATCATCATCCGCAAGGACTTTCCGCTGAAAAACTTGCCGGTCATCGGCAAATACTTTCAACGTTAACGATAACATGAACGATAACCCCCATTATTCCCATCAAAAACAAAAACAAAAAAAATACAACAATGAAAAAGCTATTATTAATCACCCTTCTCCTACAGTTCTCAATTCTCAATTCTCAATTCTCAATTCTAAAGGCCGACGAAGGTATGTGGACACTCTACAACCTGCCGGAAGCCGTGTATAACCAAATGGTGGCAGAAGGCTTACAGGTGCCCTACAAAGACCTGTACTACGGCGATCAGGCCGTGAAAAATGCAGTCGTCAACTTCAGCGGATACTGTTCAGGCGTCGTCGTTTCTCCCAACGGACTGGTTTTCACCAACCACCACTGCGGTTTTTCCGCTATCAACAAGCATTCTACGGTGGAGCACGACTATATGCTGAACGGCTTCTATGCAAAAAGCTATGAGGAAGAACTGCCCAACGAAGATATGTTTGTGTCGTTCATGATTGACCAACAGGAGGTTACCGACCGCATCTATCCGCTCATCGAAGGAAAGAGCAGCGACGAACAGTCGGCTGTCATCGACTCTGTGGCGAAGGTGATGACCGATTCTATCAAAGCCATCGACAAGAGTATGCACGTCGAGATTGACCCGTTCTACGAAGGCAACCAGTATTTTGCAACTACCTATCAGGAGTTCCGCGACCTGCGACTGGTGTTCACCGTTCCGAAGTCGATGGGTAAGTTCGGCGGCGAGACCGACAACTGGATGTGGCCGCGTCAGACCTGCGACTTCTCGGTATTCCGCATCTATGCCGACCCAGAGACGAACGGTCCTGCTGACTACTCACCGAATAATGTGCCTTATCATCCGAAACACTGGGCACCCGTCAGCCTGCAGGGCTATCAGGAAGGCGACTATGCGATGACTTTGGGTTATCCGGGTTCCACCAGCCGTTACCTTTCTTCTTATGGTATCACGGAGATGCGCAACGGCGAGAATGCCCCACGTGTACAGGTTCGCGGCAAGAAACTCGCCATCCTGCGTAAATATATGGAAAAGGACGAGCGGCTGCGTATCCTCTATGAAGATGACTTCGCCAACAGCAGCAACTACTGGAAGAACTCCATCGGCATGAATAAGTGTATCGACAGCATCGGCATCGTACAGCAGAAAGAGCAGTATGAGGCTCGCATCCGTGAGTGGCAGAAGAAGCAGCCTGTGCTCAGCGACCGCGTCAACGTAGATTTCGACCGTTTGGAGAGCTTCTACAAGAATCGCTTCGAGGCATATCGCGCTGCGAATATCCTGATTGAGAGTTTCTGGCGCAATACGGAGTTCTTCACCCGTGCCTTCAACATCAACTCATCAATGAAAGGCTTAGAGGTGAAAGGACCGGAAAACAATCCCAAAAAACAGTATCTCGTCTTCGAAGACAACTACGACAAATGGGATTTGGAACTCGACAAGGAGATGACTGCCTGCATGCTGGAGAACTTTGCCCAGCAGGTACAGGAAGACTACCTGCCGTATTTCTACGAGACCATCAACAAGAAATTCAAAGGCGACTATAAGAAATATGTGGATTACCTGTACGACAAGTCTTTGCTGATGAAGAAAGGGGCAAAGATCTATACAAACAAGAAAGGCTATTACAAAGACCCAGGTGTCAGCCTCGGCGTAGAACTTTTGGCCTGCTACGGACAGATGAGTGGCGATTTGTTGCCGCTGATCGACAGTGTAGCCGTACAGGAAAAGAAGCTCTGCGAGGCACGCATCCAGATGGAACAGGAGCTGCCGCATTACTCTGATGCCAACTTCACCATGCGCCTTTCCTACGGACAGGTGGGCGGCTACCGCATCGGCGGCTACGACTCCGGCTACTACACCACCTCTGAAAGCATCATCGAGAAGATGAACAAAGCCAACGAGAACGCGGAGTATTTCGCTGAACCCATCATGCACGAACTGCTCTCCGTCAAAGATTTCGGCAAGTACCAAGACCCCAAGACGGGCAAGATGCAGCTCTGCTTCCTGACCAACAACGACATCACGGGCGGCAACAGCGGTTCACCGATGTTCGACGGTAAGGGACGCCTCATCGGTCTTGCCTTCGACGGCAACTGGGATTCCCTCTCGTCAGATATCAATTTCGACAAGGAACTGGCACGCTGTATTGGTGTTGACATCCGCTTCGTCCTCTACCTGATGGACAAATGGGGTCATGCCGACCGCCTGCTGCAGGAAATCAATGCACAATAGAATTTCATATCAGCAAGAAGCTATAAATAATGAGGATGCGTTTCTGGCGCATCCTCATTTCGTGTTTAGGGGAATTATTTCTTTTTCGGACGGCGGCGTGCCCAGCCTTCTTCGCTGAAGTCGGGTTCCTCGCCTTTCAGCTTCATCTTATCGGGATGCAGGAAGCGCATCCAGTCTTCTTTCTTGAAAGAACGCTGGCCGCCTCTCGCTCCTCGGCCGAAGGCTTCCCCCTTGCCCCTCGCTCTCTCGTTCCCCCGCTTCCTTGCTCCTTCGTTTCCTCGCTCTCGCGAGTCAGAATCTGCCTCATTGCAGCGTACCGCACGGCGCTTGTAGCGCGTGCCGTCCAAGGAACGCATAACAAGGGCTGCTTCTTTCTCCGGCACTTCAATATACGAAATCTTATCCAGTAGGTCGATATGTCCCACTTCCACATGGCCGCGCACATGCTTGTTGATAAACTGCATCACCTCGCCAGGATAGAACCCGTCGGCCTTACCCAGATTGATAAACAGACGCTGATACCCCTTTTGAGGGGAGCGAGGGGAGCGCGTTCCCTTCGCTCCCACGTTTCCACGCTCCTTCTTCGTCTCCGGCTTCACAATCTCTGGTGCATCGGCATAATAAGAGAGGAAGCGGCCGAAGGTGAGCGTAACGATTTTCTTGATGATATCCTCTTTGTCGAAATATTCGAAGTGGCGGTTAATTTCTGCCATAAACGGTGCTATCTGTTCCTCGTCAACATCCATCTTTTCGATTTCACCGATAGCTTTATACAGTTGTTTGGTACAGATTTCATGCGGTGTGGGCAAGGTGCCATCGACAAACTCCTTGCCGATTTCCTTTTCGATGCGTTTTACCTTTGATTTCTCACGCACATGGATAATAGAAATGGATGTTCCTTTCTTACCAGCCCGGCCTGTTCGTCCGCTGCGGTGGGTGTAGTTTTCAATGTCGTCGGGTAAACCATAGTTGATCACGTGTGTCAGATCGTCAACATCCAGACCGCGAGCGGCTACGTCGGTAGCCACCAAGAGCTGCGTCAGATGGGAACGGAACTTCTGCATCGTCAAATCGCGCTGCGGCTGCGACAGGTCGCCGTGCAGCGACTCCGCATTATAACCGTCACGAATCAGTTTGTCGGCAATCTCCTGCGTCTCCAGCTTCGTGCGACAGAAGATGATGGCGAAAATCTTCGGATAGTAATCGACAATACGTTTCAGTGCCAGGTATTTGTCTTTGGCATTCACCAAATAATAGATATGGTTGACGTTCTCGGCACCTTCGTTGCGCGAACCCACCACAATCTCCTTGTATTCATGGAGGTATGATTTGGCAATACGTTCAATCTCGCGGCTCATTGTGGCTGAGAACAACAAGGTGTTGCGCTCTTCCGGAACGCCAGCGAGAATCTCGTCAAGACTCTCTGAGAATCCCATGTTCAACATTTCGTCGGCCTCATCGAGCACCACATTGCTCACGGTGTTGAGTTGTGCCACACCGCGGTTCATCAGGTCGATCAGTCGGCCTGGCGTTGCCACGATGATATGGACACCTTTGCGCAAGGCTTTCATCTGCGGAACGATATTCGCACCGCCATAAACAGCCTCAATATGGATGCCGGGCAGATAGCGGGCAAAGTCCTTCATGTCGTCGGCTATCTGCAGACACAGCTCGCGTGTCGGCGACAGCACGATGGCTTGTGTCTCGTTGCGCGAAGTGTCAATGCGCTGTAACAGCGGAATGCCGAAGGCAGCCGTCTTTCCTGTTCCTGTCTGTGCCAGAGCGATGACGTCATTACGATTGCCCAACAGGTACGGAATCACTTCTTCCTGTACGGGCATGGGGTGCTCGAATCCGAGTTCTTCAATGGCGCGTCGAATGTCTTCTACTACGCCTAATTCTTCAAATGTTTTCAATGTAATTTCTTGTTATGCTGTAATTTGAGAGTGCAAAGGTATGAAAAAATTGAGAATTGAGAATTAAGAATTGAGAATTATTTGTATCTTTGAACTTTTTCAAGGCTCGAAGATAGGCTGCGTCTCAGAAAAAACAAATTATATTTTTGCTTTTTCGTTCGACTTGCACTATCTTTGCAGTATGAAAATAGCTATTTATTGTTCTGCAAACAGCAAGATAGACCCTGATTTCTTTCGGGCGACAGCGGAATTGGGTCGATGGATGGGGAAAAACGGACACACTTTGGTGTTCGGCGGTTGCAATCTCGGACTGATGCAATGCGTAGCGGAAGCGGTGCATCAAGCCGGCGGACATACCATCGGTGTGGTGCCGGATATCATTGAAAAAGGCGGCCGCATGTCACCCGATGTCGATGAGTGTATTCCCTGCAAGACCTTAGACGAACGCAAGGCGCTGATGGTAACCCAAAGCGACATCAATATCGCACTGCCTGGTGGCGTAGGCACACTGGATGAGATTTTCACCGTATGTGCCGCAGCCTCCATCGGCTATCACCAGAAGAAGGTCATCCTTTATAATATGAAAGGATTCTGGAACTCGCTGTTGGCGATGCTCGACGACTTGGAGCAGCAGGGTGTCATCCGCGATGGTTTCCGCCAACAACTGCTGGTTGCTAATTCTTTGCAAGAGGTATCGTCAGCGATCGCTCGATGCCACGAACAGGATCTTTCACAGTAAGGGTGATGGGTGCTGTGCCCCCATTGGTTTTCATCACCACGACGAGTTGTCCGTGGAAGAGTTTCATGTGCGGATCGGTGAATGTTTCCAGCGAGGTGGCATCACCGTTACATGCTGCCACAAAATAGCCGTTGCCCGATACCTCGAACATCAGTTCATCATCGCAGTCAGGAACCAGGTTGCAGTCGTCGTCAGCCATCGACACCGTTACGAAAATCATCTCGTAACGATGGGCTGTTGCCTGCGGATAGGTGTTGCGCAGCTTGCCGTCGGCATATTCGGGCAGGATGGCTTCCGTATTCAAAAACAGTTGTGAAGGTGCGCCAGCGGTATGCTTCACAATCTTGTCGATGGCGCGACCATTCTCATCGTATCCCACCACCTTCAGTTCGCCTGGCTCATACACCACATCGTTCCAACGCAAGCGGTAGCGGTCGAGGAGAAGACCCCCTCCCGTGCCTCCCCCTGAATGGGGATGAGTAGATAGTTCTGCAGCTTTCCCCTGACTACTCCCCTCCATACAGGGAGGGGCTGGGGGGAGGGTCTGTTGGTTCGCCGTTTGATCGTGCTTACGTCTGCCTTGACTCTTGCCGTTGATGAAGAGTTCGGCCTCCGGATAATCGGTATAGACATAAACGGGAGTCACCTGTCCCTCGCGACCAGGCCACGTCCAATGAGGCAACACATGCAGGGTATGGTCTTCTTTGTTCCATTGTGATTTATACAGATAGTAGCGGTCCTTCGGCAGGCCGGCGAGGTCGCAGATGCCGAAATAGGACGAACGGCTAGGCCAGTACTCGTCATAGGGTGTCGGCTCACCGAGATAGTCGAAACCGGTCCATACAAACTGTCCGATGGTATAGGGGCGATCGTCCATCATCAGGAAGTCGTCATCAGGCAGATTGCTCCAAGGACACCACTCCACATCATACGACGAGCATTGTCCGTCGGCATGCTGCAGGGCTGTCGGATCGTAGTTGGGCGAGTAGGAAGCAAACTGTGAGTTGTCGGTCAGCACGACAGGGAACTTATACACCCCTCGCGAACTGACGGTGGAAGCCGTCTCGCTACCTAGCAGGAATCCTACGGGCAATTGGGTGATATTGTGGTCATATTTATGTACGCGGTAGTTGAATCCGGGTACGTCCATCACTTGTGCAAAGCCTGATTTCAATGCCTCATCAGCACGGTCCATACCTTGTGTGACCGGTCGTGTGGGGTCGAGCTGATGAATCAGGTCTTGCAGGTGCTTAGCCCAATAAACGCCCTCGTTGGCATCCCACTGTTCAGGAATCTCGTTGCCAATCGACCACATCACGATAGAGGGATGGTTGCGATGGTTCAACACCAGATTGGTGATATCCTTGTCTGCCCACTCCTTGAAGAAACGCGCATAACCGTTCTTGCATTTGGGGTAGATCCACATGTCGAAACTCTCAGCCATCACCATCATACCCATCGAGTCGCACACCTCCATCTGCATCGTGGAAGGCATGTTGTGCGCCGTGCGGATAGCGTCGCATCCCATCTCCTTCAGGATTTTCACCTGACGAATCAGCGCCTGCTTGTCGACAGCAGCACCCAACGGGCCGAGGTCGTGGTGCAGACAGACTCCTTTGATCTTGCGCGACTGTCCGTTCAGTTCAAAGCCGCGTTCCTTCGACACCTTCACCGTACGAATGCCCGTTTTGAAGGCATACGAGTCGAAGATATGAAGAAGACCATCGCCATCCATTCCAGAAAGGTTTGCGTTCACCGTATAGAGGAACGGACGCTCCGGACTCCACAGCAGCGGATTCGTCACCTCCAGATCGGCCGTTGCGTCTCCGTTTTCATCAATGGTCGCCACCGCTGACGCGATGAACATCCCATCAGGTTTGCGCAACACAAACATCATGTTCATGCCGCCAGTTGCGTCCACCACCTTGGCCGATAGGCGCACTACCGCTTTCTCGTTTGATGCTGACAGTGTCCGGGCAAAAACACTCCAGTCGTCGATGCGCGCCTTGCTGCCCCATTCACCCGTCACCACGATTTTCACCGGTCTGTACAAACCGGCTCCAGGATACCAGCGCGAACTCTCCTCCAAGTTCTGCAGGCAGACCGTGATATCAGCTATTGCCTGGTCTTCGACCATATTACAGAAAGGATTGATGGTTACGGTCTCGGTCCTGAGATAAGGCGTGATATCGATGCGGAAGGCGTTGTAACCATATTTCCAGCCGCCGGCAACGTGTCCGTTGACGCTCACCACAGGCTCGGCCATCGCACCGTCAAACACCAGTTCAGCATGTCCGCAGTCGGCAGGGAGGTGCACCTGTGTACGATAATACCCTTTTCCTATCCAAGGCAACGCACCGCTACGGCCACTCTTCTCCGTAGCTTCCGTCTCACCGTTTTGGGCAATAGCCACCTTCTGCAAGTCCCATTTCTTATCAAACGGACCGCTGATAGCCCAATCGTGCGGAACACCCACATGTTTCCAATTCACGGAGTCACGTGAAAAATCCCACGAGTCGAGGTTAATTTCCTGTCGCTGTGCCATCGCTGCCGTTGCCACGAACAGCAAAACAAACAAAATCGATTTCTTCATGTTCCTTTACTTCTTCTTCAACACCGGATGATCCAACCATCCAGAACATTCTTCGAAATATTTATCCAGCCAGGGGGAAGCCTGTTCGGGGTAGAGGATTAAAATCCATGCAGGGATAACGTTATATCTCTCATCCTCCAGCACCTGTTTCACAACCATACGCTGTTGTTCCTTCATCCGTGCCCGAATCTCCTTTTCCTCGGCGCGCGCTTTCTCCCAATCTTCTTTTCTGTCAGAGAACACATCGATATGGAAAGTACCTGGTCCGGCACTCTCAATCTCCCCGATGCGATCTTTCAGACATTTCGTCATATAAGAATGCTCCACGGTATTGCTCTCCATGTTTACGGTGATATGGCGCTCATCGGCGATGATGACGACACTGCGGACATCCGGCCTGTAGGCTTTATTTTCAACCAGACGGATGTAGTCGTCCTCGTTCACTTTGACGGTCACCTTGAACTTTCCTTCATTGACGGGAACCAGCAATGCCGTCGCTGTATCCTCATTGACGATCAGATAGATTGATTCCTGTGAAGGCCTCGCTGTGCCGTCAATCGTCACTTTCAGTTTCTTTGCGCTCGCACTCAGGAAAACGACCAACAGTGCGGAAAGCAGAATCATTCGCTGTTTCATAGCTTTAGGGATTTTAGTTTATATTCAACTTGTTTGCAAAGATATGAAGAAAAGATGAAGTCTGCAAATTTCGGAAGAAAAAATAAACGTGTTTATTTTGTTCTTCTCTCAACTTTCACTACCTTTGTCCCCATGCAAGAAGAATTTGATATCAGACAAGAGCGGCTGTCGAGTGCGGAGAAGGATTTTGAGAACGCGCTGCGCCCGTTGAAATTCGACGATTTCAGCGGACAACAGAAGGTGGTGGAGAATCTGGAAGTATTCGTGGAAGCTGCCAAATATCGTGGTGAGCCTCTCGATCACACGCTGCTGCACGGTCCTCCAGGATTGGGCAAGACGACCCTTTCCAATATCATCGCCAACGAGCTGGGGGTAGGCTTTAAGATTACCAGCGGCCCTGTGTTGGATAAACCTGGCGACCTCGCCGGCATCCTCACCTCGCTGGAACCGAACGACGTGCTGTTTATCGATGAGATACACCGTCTGTCGCCCATCGTGGAGGAATATCTCTATTCGGCGATGGAGGACTACCGTATTGATATTATGATAGACAAAGGTCCGTCGGCACGCTCCATACAGATTGACCTGAACCCGTTCACGTTGGTGGGTGCCACCACGCGAAGCGGTTTGCTGACGGCTCCGTTGCGTGCCCGTTTTGGTATCAACATGCACCTGGAATACTACGATCCGGATACGCTGGCTCGTATCATCAAGCGTTCAGCGCATATCCTGCAGGTACCCATCGATGATGATGCGGCCGTAGAGATAGCCCGCCGCAGTCGTGGTACGCCTCGTATCTGTAATGCGCTGCTCCGCCGTGTGCGTGACTTCGCACAAGTGAAAGGTAACGGTTGTATTGATGCAGAGATTGCGCGCCTCTCGCTACTGTCGTTGAATATCGACCAGTATGGACTCGATGAAATCGACAATAAGATTCTGCTGACCATCATCGACAAGTTCCGTGGCGGTCCTGTGGGATTGTCAACGATTGCCACCGCCATCGGTGAGGATACGGGTACGATAGAAGAGGTGTATGAACCGTTCCTGATTATGGAGGGTTTCATCAAGCGTACACCTCGCGGACGTGTGGCTACGCAGCTGGCCTTCGACCATTTGGGACGCAACATGTATGTTGGCACTGCGATGGAACCGAACCTTTTTGATTAAGAAGACCCCTCCTAACCTCCCCAAAGGAGGGTGATAGGTGATGGGTGATGGTTATTTTTTCGGCAGGAAAGAAGTGACGTCCTTTCCAAAATGCTTCAGTTCGCGCACTACGGATGAGGAGATGCTGGCCAGATGAGGCTCTGCAAACAGCAACAGTGTTTCGATGCCCGTCAGTTGGCGGTTGACATCAGCTTGTTCGCGTTCGTATTCGAAGTCTTTGACCGACCGTACACCTTTTATTATATACTGCGCATGTACGCGTGAGGCAAAATCCACCGTCAGGTCACTGTATGCTTCCACGCTGATTTTCGGCTCGCAGGCATACAACGACTTGATGGCTTCGACTCTTTCCTCGATAGAAGCCATCGTTTGTTTGTGTTCATTGTATCCTACCCCGATGACCAACTGGTCAAACAGCGGCAAGGCTCTGCGCACGATAGAATCGTGTCCTATCGTAAACGGGTCGAATGTCCCAACAAATATTCCTGTTTTCATGCTTTAAAATACTATCAACTATCACCCATCACCTATCACCCAACACCTATCACCTAATCCTCAACGCCCTGTTTTCTGCGGCCTCCATGATTTCCCGTTCACCAGGACCTTTGTCGTTGATGCCACAAAGGTGAAGGATGCCGTGAATGATGACGCGGTGGAGTTCTTCATCGTACTCCTTGCCGAATTTCTCCGCATTCGTACGGATGGTATCCAAAGAGATGACCAGGTCGCCATTGAGCACATCCCCTTCACAATAGTCGAAGGTGATGATGTCGGTATAGTAGTCGTGACCTAAATATTCATTGTTGACCTCCAGAATCTTCTCATCATTGACGAACATATAACCGATTTCACCGACCTTCCGACCGTAGCTGTCGGCAACAGCCTTGATCCACTTGGTTGTTTCCCGCTTCTTGATATTCGGCATCTTCACGCCGTCGGTATTGTAGCTGATCATCTTCTGTTATTTTATCACTTTCAAGGCTTTCTGGACGATATCGTTGGTCTCGTTCATCACCTGGAAATATTCGTTCATATCCCACAGGTCGCGAGCAACCAATGCCTTGAGTTGCGTCTTCAGATAAGGAATCGTTCGTTTCAGTTCCTCATTGTCCTTCGGCTCAATCTTTTGTTTCTTTCCTTCGGCCAGGATGTCATCGACCAAAGACTGCGGTACCTCGAACTTCTTGTTGAAGGTGTCGAAATCGGGATAGATCTCGCGCAGCTCCTTGCGATGGTTGTCGATGAACCTCAGATTGGCGTTGATGATGATGCTCTTCGCTGCCAGCTGACGATGAAGTTTCGTATATTTCAAGGTGTCCAGCGGCACAAACTCGTCAGGCATGATGCCTCCGCCGCCATAGACGGTACGGCGCTTGCGCAGGGTCTTGTATTTCTGGGAGTCATCGAAATGTATGCTGTCGCGATTGGTCAGCTCACCTCGTTTCAGACGGTTCTCCAAATCCATCTCATAGTCTTTCTTGTCACCTTTCGTATAAGGCTTCTGGATACAACGGCCGCTGGGTGTGTAGTAATGGGCTACCGTCAAACGGATCATAGAGCCGTCAGGCAGGTCGATGGGTCGCTGTACCAATCCCTTTCCAAACGAACGGCGTCCGACGACCAGACCGCGATCCTGATCCTGAATGGCACCTGTAACGATTTCCGATGCTGATGCCGACAGTTCGTTGATGAGCACGACCACCTGACCGGTCTTCAGACTTCCGTTGCCCTTTGCCTTGTATTCGGTATCACGGACACGACGTCCTTTCGTATAGACAATCATATCGTTCTGTGCCAGGAACTCATTGGCAATCGATACAGCTGCCTGCAAGTAGCCGCCACCATTGTCCTGAAGGTCGAGAATCAGACTCTTCATGCCCTGTGCCTGTAGCTTCTTGACACCATCCATAAACTCATTGTAGGTCTTTGCGCCAAAGCTGCTGATACGGATATACCCCACTTTCGGACGAATCATGTAGATGGCGTCAATGGTGTGCACAGGAATCTTGTCGCGCTTCACGACGAAATGCAGTTCTCCATCGATGCCGCGACGCACAACACCCAGTCGCACCTTTGTGCCTTTGGGACCACGCAGACGCTTCATGATATCCTCACGCGACATCTTCACACCGGCAATAGCGGTGTCGTTGACGCTCACGATGCGGTCGCCAGCCATGATGCCCACCTTTTCAGAAGGACCGTTGACGACGGGCTGAATCACCATCAGCGTGTCTTCAACGATATTAAACTGCACACCGATACCCTCGAAATCGCCCTGCAGCGGCTCGTTCATCGCCTTGGTTTCCTTGGCGGTCGTATAAGAGGAGTGCGGGTCCAGTTCTTTCAGCATTCCTCGGATGCCGTCTTCCACAAGCTTCTGCTCGTCAACGGAATCGACATACAGGCTGTTGATGGCAGCTTCCGCAATCTGCATCTTCCGCATCGGACTGTCGTTGTCAAATTTGAATTTGATTTGCCCGAAGGCCAAATCAACTACAAATAGTAATAGCAGACCCACGCCGGCCCTCCCAAGGGAGGGGGCACAAATCTGCCGCCAATACTTTCTAATATTCATAAGTACAATTAATTTTTATTTTACTCCTCTTCCACCACATCTTCTTCGATAATCAGGTTGTCGATGATGAAGTTCTGGCGCTCAGGCGTATTCTTACCCATATAGTATGCCAGCAGTTTCTGTACCTGGTCATTCTTGTGCATCGTCACTTGCTCCAAACGGATGTCAGGACCGATGAAATGGGCGAATTCATCAGGTGAGATCTCACCCAGTCCCTTGAAGCGCGTGATCTCGGGATCAGGCCCCAACTCCTTGATGGCGTTCAGCCGTTCCTCCTCGCTATAGCAGTAACGAGTGATGAAATCGCTCTTCTTCTCCTTGGGATTCCGCTTTTCATCTGCTTCGGCAATCACCTTTTTGTTCTTGATCTTCGTACGGCGGTTGCGCACACGGAACAAGGGTGTCTGCAGCACATAGACGTGTCCTTTCTTCACCAGCTCAGGGAAGAACTGCAGGAAGAAGGTGATAATCAGCAAACGGATGTGCATACCGTCCACATCGGCATCTGTGGCCACGATGACCTTGTTGTAACGAAGACCGTCGAGTCCTTCCTCAATGTCAAGGGCTGCCTGCAATAGGTTGAACTCCTCATTCTCATAAACGATTTTCTTCGTCAATCCGAATGAGTTCAGCGGTTTGCCGCGCAGCGAGAACACAGCCTGCGTGTTCACATCACGGCTCTTGGTGATGCTGCCGCTGGCTGAGTCGCCCTCGGTGATAAAGATACAACTCTCCTCCTTGCGGTCGTTTTTCACATCGCAATAGTGGATGCGACAGTCGCGCAGCTTACGGTTGTGGAGGTTGGCTTTCTTGGCACGCTCACGGGCAAGCTTCGTCACACCCGCCATCGCCTTCCGTTCGCGCTCACTCTCCTTCACCTTGTTCTCAATAGCCTCCGCCACATCGGCGTGGATATGCAGGTAGTTGTCAACCTGCTGTTTGATGAAGTCGCCTACATATTTATTGATGCTCTCGCCGTCGGGAGCCATCTGTGTACTGCCCAGCTTGATTTTCGTCTGACTCTCGAAGACGGGTTCTTCCACATTGATGGCGATGGCAGCCACCAGACCGTTACGGATATCGCCGGATTCGTATTTCCCGAAGAAATCCTTGATGGTCTTGGCAATATGTTCTTTGAACGCACTCTGGTGGGTACCGCCCTGTGTGGTGTGCTGACCATTGACAAACGAATGGTATTCCTCACCATACTGATTGGTATGGGTAAAGGCAATCTCGATATCCTCGCCTTTCATGTGCACAATCGGGTAGAGACCATCGGTCGTCATATTGTCTGTCAACAGGTCTTTCAGTCCGTTGCGACTGAGGATGCGGCGCCCGTTATACATGATGGTCAGCCCCTGATTCAGGTAGGTATAGTTGCGAAGCATCGTCTCCACGATATCCGCATGGAACGAATAGTTCTTGAACAGTTTGTCGTCATGATCGGGCACAAAGTGGATGTACGTGCCGTTTTCATCGTTGCTCTTCTTCGTCTGGTCGCTTTTCAGAATACCGCGCTCGAAGGTCAGTTCACGCACCTTGCCGTCACGATACGATTTCACTTCGAAGTAACTGCTCAACGCGTTAACAGCTTTTACGCCGACACCGTTCAGACCCACACTTTTCTTAAAAGCCTTCGTGTCGTATTTACCGCCCGTATTCAGCACACTGACGGCCTCAACGAGTTTTCCCTGCGGGATGCCGCGTCCATAGTCGCGTACCGACACCCGCAGATTTTCGTCAATGTCAACTTCGATGCGCTTGCCGGCATTCATCTTGAACTCGTCGATACTGTTGTCGATGACTTCCTTCAGCAACACATAGATACCGTCTTCAGGCAACGAGCCGTCACCCAGACGTCCGATATACATACCAGGACGGGTACGAATGTGTTCCATATCCGACAAGTGCCGAATATTCTCATCGGTGTATTCGACAGTGGGAGACTCTCCCCCCTGCCCCTCCCTGGAAGGGATGGGAGTATTAAGTTCTTCAGCTTCTATTTTTTTGTTCATCTTTCTGTTTGTTCGAATTCTTATACTAATTCAACCAACATTTTCTTATAGCACCTCCTCCGCTTATGCTGATAGTGCTCAAGATATTGCCACTGGCTCTGCACCTTCTCATTGGTCTCCATTTCCACATTCGTTTCGCCCCATTTGAAACCGAACTTCTGATACCAGGGAATCAGGTCGTAGAACAACAGCGCATTCACACCTTTCTGCTGGTATTCAGGCAGCACACCTATCAGCATCAGGTCGAGACACTCTGCCTTGTGGAACTTCAACGCCCTCATGCAGTGCCACCAGCCGAAAGGCCACAGGCGTCCGCGATGACATTTCTGCAGGGCACGGGTCATATTCGTGATACTGATACCTACGGCAATCACATCGTGGTTGGGCAGGTTCCAGTCCTCAATCAGACAAAGCATATCCATATCGAGCATGGGGAAATACATCTTCAGGTATTCGTCAATCTGACGCTCTGTCATCTGGGAATATCCGTAGAGGTTGCCAAACGACTTGTTGACCACATCCAGCACCTTACGGCCGTATTGCTCCTTGCCGAACACCTGACTGCGCTTGGGATGCATCGGGTGCAGGTTGTAGCGTTTCATCACCAGTTCAGCCACCTTCTTATATTTCTCAGGCATACCGTCTTTGGGCACAATCAGCTTGAACTCCACGTAGTCGTTGTCCTTCTCGTAGCCTCCCAGCTGTTTCATGTGCTCCGGGTAGTAGGGATAGTTATAGATCGTGGCCATCGTACCCAACTGGTCGAAGCCTTCTATCAGCATACCCTCTGGGTCCATATCTGTAAAGCCCAACGGACCGACAATCTGTTCCATTCCTTTCTCGCGACCCCATTCCTCTACGGCGGAGAAGAGCGCTTTCGACACCTCAATGTCGTCGATGAAGTCAACCCATCCGAAGCGCACACTCTTGGTCTCCCACCGTTCGTTGGCACGATGGTTGATGATGGCGGCAATACGTCCCACAACCTTTCCGTCCCGATAGGCCAGGAAATACTCTGCCTCACAGAATTCAAAGGCGGCGTTCTTGTCTTTTCTCAGCGTGTGCATCTCGTCGGTGAAAAGATTCGGCGCATCAAACTTGTTGCCACTATACAAGTCATAGTGGAAGTCGATAAACGTTTTCAGACCTCGCTTGTCTGATACTTTTTTGATTTGAACTGATGACATGTCGTTTGCGTTTTGACTTATATATCTTGCAAAAATACAAAAAATATTGTAGGAACACAAAATTTATGCCGTTTTTTTGGCAATAATTAAGACGTGTTCACCCTGTGCAAGGGTTGTAGCAAACAAATACACGTCTCCACCATCCTTCAGTTTCAGGCGTTTGCGCAGCTCTGCCACCGTCAGTGGGAAGTTGCGAACAGTGATATTGGCTTGCTCCATTCCCGCCAATGCCTTGCGCAATTCTTTTTTGTTCATCGACGAGATGCCGACAATCTCAAAGCGGCGACCAGGAAAGCTGTTGCAAAGGGTGTCGGAAACAAACAAATGGGAATTTCTGGCCAAGGGCGAAACACGGTAATATGCCGCGATTTCATCGAAACAGCCCGCCTTCATAATGGAGGCGTTGGGTTCGTAGAGGAAAAAGACCCCTCCTAACCTCCCCTGTGAGGGGAGGAACTTGGGTTGAGGGTTGACTTCAAATCGTTCTTCGCCGCCCTTCGAAAAGAGGTTTACGCACACCATTTTTACGCCTCCCTGAACTCCTTGAACTCCCTGAACTCCCTGACCTCCCTGAACTCCCTGACCTCCCTGAACTCCCTGAACTCCTTGAACTCCCTGAACTCCCTGAACTCCCTGAACGACCAACTCCTTGCACTCGTTGTCAACAGAAACAATATGTATTTCCTGCACGAAACCTTCTCCTAAATCCTGAACCGCCTTGCGCCAGTCCAACATCGGGGAGAGTTTGATGACAACGGTTTGGGCCTTTGCCGTCAACAGGTCGCGAATCTCCAGGATGTTGGGTGTACAGTCGGCAATGCCATAGGTGCGTCCGCCATGAGCATCGCGGCGTGCCGGATCTAAATAGACCACATCGGCTGGCGGCATCGTCCGCAGGTACTCCACCGCATCGGCATTCACCACCGTTGCCTCCAGCCCCAACCGTTTGAAATTATTCGATGAAATGGCGCATAATTGAGCATTCTGCTCCACATAGATGCGCTCCTGAAATCCCTGCGACATCCAATAGAAGTCAACACCAAAGCCGCCTGTTAAATCGACAAAACGGGTGTTTGGTCGTTTGGGAGATTGGTCGTTTGGTCGTTTGGGACTCCCTCCCCTTGGGGAAGGCAACGGGGGGGCGAACTCTGTTCGGGATGGGGAAGGGGTGGGGTCGCCCTTATACCTTGCTGTCAGTTCGCTGGAGCATTGTTCCATCGAGAGGTGGGGCGGATAGATGATGCCGTCGGTTGCAGCCCATGAGGGTAGCTTCGTCCGTGCAGCCTGCCACCCGGCAATCTGGTCAAGGGCAAACGGCATATCGACATCCGGAAAGCGTGATGTCTGCAGCGCCAGCTTCCGTGTATCTTCCGTCCGGTGGTCGCTGATAAATTGCCGTGTTGCATCCGAAATCTGCACCATTACTCGCCGAAAATCTCCTGCAGTTTTTCGCCCAGCTTGTCTCCACGCAGGTTGCAGGCAACGATTTTGCCGGTAGGATCTATCAGCAGACTGGCAGGGATGGAGGTGATGCCATAGACTTTTGCGGCAACCGATTGCCAGCCTTCCAAATCAGAGAGGTGAGGCCAGGGCATCTGCAAGTCGTTGATAGCCTGTAGCCAGTCGTTTTTGTCTTCGTCGAACGAGAGACCGACGACTTCAAAACCCTTGCTGTGGTATTTATTGTAGTTCTTCACCACATTCGGAATCTCCCTGCAGCACGGTCCGCACCAGGAAGCCCAGAAGTCAACGAACACCCATTTGCCCTGTCCGACATACTCGCTCAGTTTGTGCATTTTCCCGTTCGTGTCCGGTTCCTCCAGGTCGATGAACTGTTTGCCGACCATATCCTCCAGAGCCGTCCGTTTCCGATAGACCTCTACATATTTCTTGGCAAACGGGTGTTGCGTATAAGGGTATTCCGGGTTTATCATCTCCTTGAGTTCATCTCCCTGGAAAAACTCCAGCGCGCTTGCGACGAAGGCAGCAGGCAGAACGCTCTGCTTGTGCTCTTGGAAGATGGTCCGGTAAAGCGCCTTCATTTTTTCAATCACCGCCAGATATTTCTGTTGGTATTCAGGCATCTTGGCCTCCTGTTCCGCCTCGCTCATCGCACTCAGCTCCTGATAGAGATTGTTGATTTCCGTGATATAGCTGTCCTGCTGGAGGTCGTATTCGGTGAGTTGCTCATTGAGCGCCGACCCCTTCAGCGTCCGCTTGTCGGTATCAATGGTGACGGGCGTACCGTCTTGAAAGAACATCGTAAACCAGTTCGATCCGTCCACCGTCACACCCAGCAGCGCATCCTTCTCTGCATGGGCCGTCATCGTAAACTTCCCGTTTTTGACTACGGCGCTGTCCAACTTGCTGTTGGTTGAAAGGTCTATCAGATAGACCGTCTTTCCGTTTTGCGAACTGGTGCCCGATACCATGTTTTCCACCTGTTGGGCACACGATGTAAACACTGCAACAACCAAGAGGAGTGCAGTCATAAAAACCGTTTTTTTCATATACTTTTTGAACTTCTTGATTTCCATCTCGCTGATATTTGCTGCAAATATAAGTGAAATTGCGGAAACACACAAATTTTATTTGCTTTTCCGCTCAGCTCATCACAACTTTTAATAAGGTCTAAGGCTTGGGGTC
>CADBAP010000030.1 GCA_902792685.1 uncultured Prevotellaceae bacterium | reverse complement strand
TTTTCTGACAATTTGTCGTGAAATTCAAACGGAAGAATTGAATTTTCAGACAAAATGGCAGAAATTGTGGTTTGGTATAGCGCTTGCAAATAGATTGGTGAGCGCGAATGGAAACAGAAGCGCACAAACATTAAAAGTCTAACAATTAAAATAATGGAGGAAATGACTATGTTACCAATTATGCACAGAAATCAATGGTTACCGGAAGTGTTCAACGATTTTTTCAACACTGACTTTATGCCGAAGGTAAACGCAACGGCACCGGCCATAAACGTGAAGGAAAGTGATAAGGACTATCAGGTAGAACTGGCCGCACCGGGCTTGAAGAAGGAGGACTTCTCTGTGAATATCAACGATGACGGCAACCTCGTGATTAAGATGGAGAAGAAAGAGGAAAATAAGGAGGAAAACAAGGCCACTCACTACCTGCGTCGCGAATTCTCGTTCAGCAAGTATGAACAAACACTGATTCTGCCTGACGATGTGGAAAAGGAAGAGATTCGTGCCAAGATGGAGAATGGTGTACTGACCATCGACCTGCCAAAAATGGTCGTTTCCCAGAAGAAACCGGCACGAGAGATCGTTGTAGGATAAATAAGGAGTAAGGAAGCCCCCTCCAGCTCCCCCTGAAGGGGGAGAGTAAGAAGTAAGGAGAGGAGGAGTAAGAAAAGGAGTCAGATAATTGTAAATTGAAGATGACAAAGGGAGTAACCTGATAAAGGTTTGCTCCCTTTTTTGTGACTTTTCTTTGGCTTTTCGCCCGATTATTGCTACCTTTGCAAGATAAAAAGGAGTTAAATATTTAAGTATATGGCAAAGAAAGCATTATTGATGATTCTCGATGGATGGGGAATCGGAAAAAAGGGTGAGGGAGATGTGATTTTTCGTACACCGACACCTTATTTGGACTATCTGACAGCAATCTCAGCACACGCACAACTGGATGCATCGGGTGAAGATGTAGGTCTTCCCGATGGACAGATGGGTAACTCAGAGGTAGGACACCTGAATATCGGTGCCGGACGTATTGTATATCAGGATCTGGTGAAAATCAACCGTGCCTGCAAGGACGGCTCTATTCTGGAGAACCCGCAGGTGAAGGCAGCTTATTCATACGCAAAGGAAAACGGCAAGAAGCTTCACTTGATGGGACTGACCAGTAACGGTGGTGTTCACTCTTCCCTCGACCACTTATTCAAACTCATCGAGGTGAGCAAGGCATACGGCCTGAAAGACCAGACGTTTGTACACTGTTTCATGGACGGTCGTGATACAGACCCGAAGTCAGGCAAGGGTTTCATTGAGCAGGTTACGAAGGTATGTGCCGACAATGATGCTGCTATTGCCAGTATCGTAGGCCGTTTCTATGCGATGGACCGTGACAAGCGTTGGGAGCGTGTGAAAGAGGCTTACGACCTACTCGTAAAAGGCGAGGGCAAACAGCATACCGACATGGTGGCTGCTATGCAGGAAAGCTATGATGAAGGTGTTACCGATGAGTTCATCAAACCGATTAACAACAGTAGTGTCAACGGCTTGATTGAGGAAGGTGATGTTGTGATCTTCATCAATTTCCGTAATGATCGTGCCAAAGAGCTGACCATCGTGCTCACCCAGCAGGATATGCCGGAGCAGGGCATGAATACAATCCCTGGCTTGCAGTATTATACGATGACGCCATACGATGCTTCGTTTACGGGAGTACATATCCTCTTCCCCAAAGAGAATGTGGAGAATACGTTGGGAGAATACCTTAGCCGTCAGGGTAAGAAGCAGTTGCATACGGCAGAGACCGAAAAATATGCACACGTTACCTTCTTCTTCAACGGTGGACGTGAGGAACCATTCGAGGGTGAGGACCGCATCTTGGTACCGAGTCCGAAGGTGGCAACTTACGACCTGAAGCCGGAGATGAGTGCCTACGAGGTCAAAGACAAACTCGTTGCTGCCATCAAGGAAGACAAATACGACTTCATCGTTGTCAACTTCGCCAATGGTGATATGGTCGGCCATACAGGTATCTACAATGCAATTGCCAAAGCGGTATGGGCTGTTGACAACTGTGTACGTGAAGTCATCGAGGCTGCCAAGGCTACAGGCTACGAGGCTATCATCATTGCCGATCATGGTAATGCCGACAATGCCATCAACCCAGATGGAACACCGAATACGGCTCACTCGTTGAACCCCGTTCCGTTTATCTATGTTACGGACAATAACTCTGCAATGGTTAAGAACGGCCGTTTGGCTGATGTCGCTCCTTCTATCCTGCATATTCTGGGATTGGAGCAGCCGGCAGATATGACGGGCGAGTGCTTGATAACAGATTAACAAATGAACGTTCAGATAGAGGAAACGTGGAAACAACGGCTAAGTGGTGAGTTTGACAAACCTTATTTTGTCAATCTCACCACTGCTGTCAAAGCGGAGTATGCTGCCGGAACCTGCTATCCGCCAGGAAGACTGATCTTCAATGCCTTTAACCTGTGTCCTTTTGACCAGGTGAAGGTCGTGATTATCGGGCAGGATCCGTATCATGAGCCAGGACAGGCGCATGGTCTGAGTTTTTCGGTGATGGACGGAGTTCCCTTTCCACCTTCCTTGCAGAATATCTTCAAAGAGATTCACGACGACACGGGAGCTGCAATACCGTTCAGCGGCAATCTGACACGATGGGCAGAGCAGGGCGTATTACTTCTTAACGCTACGCTAACAGTCCGTGCTCATCAGGCAAACAGCCATTCCCGTTTGGGATGGCAGGAGTTTACTGATGCTGCTATCAAGGCATTGGCGACAGAACGGGAACATCTGGTCTATCTGTTGTGGGGAGGCTATGCCCGTAGCAAGGCGTATATGATTGATAAGACAAAGAATCTGGTCTTGGAATCCGTTCACCCGTCACCACTGAGTGCAAATCGAGGTGGTTGGTTCGGTAATCATCAGTTCTCACGTTGTAATGAATATCTGAAACAGAATGCTATGACACCCATCAATTGGTAGCTCCCCTGCCCCTCCCTGCAGAGAGGGGAGTAGATAGTTAAGACTTATGAGTAAAAAAGAATCCGACAAACAACACGTAACAACTCCCCTCCCTGCAGGGAGGGGCAGGGGAGAGGGTCTTCTCCCCCCCATCCTACAAGTCGGTGATGTCTTGATTTCATCGGATATCCTGACCGAGCGTTTCTGTTGCGATTATGAGAAATGCAAGGGAATCTGTTGTGTGGAAGGAGATGCCGGCGCACCTGTTACACTCGATGAAATCGGGGAAATTGAGAACTGTTTGGATGAAGTATGGGGTGATTTGTCGGCATCGGCACAAGCGGTTATAGACCAGCAGGGTGTGGCTTACAACGACCGTGATGGTGATTTGGTAACAAGTATTGTCAACGGGAAAGACTGTGTGTTCACCTGCTATGGGGATTTAGAGATGAACGGGAAAACCGTTCACAACTGTTGTCATTGTGCCCTTGAAAAGGCCGCGAGGAAGAAGCCCATTTCCTGTTCACTGTATCCGATTCGTGAGAAGCAGTTTGGAAATGGACTTGTCGGGCTAAACTATCACCGATGGGATGTGTGTAAGGATGCTGTGGCGTTGGGCAGAAAACTCGATATGCCTGTCTATCGCTTCCTAAAAGAACCTTTGATTCGCCGTTTTGGTGCCGAGTGGTATGAGGAGCTGGAAGAGGTGGCTTCTATTTTTTCCTGAATTCCGACGGACTTACGCCAATATGTTCCTTAAAATATTTCCCCAAGAAACTCTGGTTTGGGAAGTTCATCTTGACGGTGATATCCTTGATGGAAAGTGTGCTGTTTTTCAATAAGACGCTCAACTCTGTAGTGACATATTTGTCTATCCACTCGTTTGGCGTGCGTTTGCTGACAGCTTTTACGGTTTCTGACAGGTATTTTGAGGTGATGCCCAATTGTAGCGCATACCACCCCACACGTCGTTCCTGACGGAAATTCTGTTCCACCAGTTTGATGAAGTTGGAAAAGATAACCTCCGCACGGGTTTGTTTCTTAGATGTGCCCATTTCTTGCTGAATCTCATACATGACATTGCTGATGTCGTAAATGAGTGAATTTACCAGCGAACTGGTCAGCTCACGACGGAAATAATGCTGTTTGTCATCCACTTTCTTTTTGATCAGGAAGAAATACTCCTTGATGGTTTCTGCTTGTTCCTCATTGAGTTGGAAAACCGGATGACTGCGTGAGAAAATAAACAATGATGACAAATTGTGGATACCACTGATGGCCTCACGGAAGAAATCATACGACATCATAATGGCGATACCGTTGCAATCGCGACTCAATAGATAGTTGCCGACGACTTGTCCTTCGTTGAGAATAATCACATCGTTGGTTTCAACGGTTCTTCCTTTCGTATCAACGGTGTATTGTGCCTTTCCTCCAGTACAGAGTGCGACAAAGAGACAGTCCATTCGACACATCTCTGTGGGCAACGGTACATCCGCAAAACTGTCAAACAAGATGATGTCGTTGTCAATGAAACTTTCCGTTGGGAAAATACTTTTCGCCTGTGCAACGTTGATGTTTGTAAGCTCCATATTGTTCATTCTTTCCGTTTATCGGATACAAAGATACTGCTTTTTTGTAAAAGAAAAGCAAATCTTTTGGATAAATTGAACAACTTCATGCATTTTTTGAAGAAAATATGAAAAAGGGCATTCCCGCAACTGGGAATGCCCTTTCTCTATAAATGGTTGTATGCTCTTCTGTATCGGGAAGACTATGCGTCAATATTTGCGTATGTAGCATTTGCCTCGATAAATTCGCGACGCGGCTCTACATCATCACCCATCAGCATAGAGAAAATCTCATCGGCCTGTGCCGCATTCTCTATCGTCACCTGCTTCAGCAAGCGGTTCTGTGGGTCCATTGTCGTCTCCCAAAGTTGTTCCGGGTTCATTTCACCAAGACCTTTGTAGCGCTGGGTGTGCAGTGCCTTGTCATCAATGCGTCCTTCAACATACTTGTCAATGAAAGCCTGACGCTGCTGTTCTGTATAGCAGTATTCTGAGAATTTCTTATAGGTACACTTGTAGAGCGGTGGGGTAGCGATATACAGGTGTCCGTCCTCAATCACCTTCGGCATGAAGCGGAAGAAGAGGGTCATAATCAGCGTGTCGATGTGGGAACCATCGACGTCGGCGTCGGTCATGATGATAATCTTGTCGTAACGCAACTTGTCGATGTTGGCCTCGCGGTCGTCTTCACCTTCCACTCCGAAGCGTACACCAATACTCTGGATGATATTCATCACGGATTCTGCCTCAAATACGCGGTGCCATTGTACTTTCTCTACATTCAGGATCTTTCCGCGCAATGGGAGGATTGCCTGGAAGTGACGGTCGCGTCCCTGCTTGGCAGAACCACCAGCGGAGTCACCCTCCACGAGGAAGATCTCGCACTCTTTCGGATCTTTGTTGGAACAGTCAGCCAGTTTACCAGGAAGACCGCCACCAGTCATCACGCTCTTGCGCTGAACACTTTCACGTGCCTTGCGGGCTGCGATACGTGCTGTAGCTGCCAATACCACCTTCTCGCAAATCTTTTTGGCTTCAGCGGGGTGTTCCTCCAGATAGTAATTGAGGGCTTCTCCCACAGCCTGCTGTACGGCACCGGCCACTTCTGAGTTGCCGAGCTTCGTCTTCGTCTGACCCTCAAACTGCGGCTCAGCAACCTTGATCGAGATCACAGCTGTGAGTCCTTCACGGAAGTCTTCACCGGCAATCTCAATCTTTGCCTTTTCAATCTGCTTGGAGATTTGTGGATCCTGATCCGCATAGTTCTTCAGTACGCGTGTTAATGCGGTACGGAAACCAGTCAGGTGGGTACCACCTTCAATGGTATTGATATTGTTCACGTACGAGTGGATATTCTCACTATAGTCGGTGTTGTACATGATAGCCACCTCGATGGGAATACCTTGTTTCTCAGTCTTCAGATAGATGACGTCATTGAAGAGGTGGGTACGATGACGGTCCACGTAACGCACGAACTCTTTCAGTCCGTCCTTGGCGTGGAAGACTTCTTCGCGTGTCTTCCCTTCCTCATCGGCACGAGCATCGCGCAGCGTGATCTTGATGCCGGCATTCAGGAAGGCCAGCTCACGCATACGGCGAGCGATGATATCCCACTGATAGATGGTTGTCGTAAAGATGCTACCATCGGGCCAGAATTGTTGGCGGGTACCACGCTTGTCGGTTTCACCAACCACCTTGACAGGGTAGAGGGGCACACCCTTCTCGTATTCCTGCTGGTAGATCTTGCCGTCGCGATAAACCTGTGACATCATACGTGACGATAATGCGTTTACACAGCTGACACCTACACCGTGCAGACCACCGCTGACTTTGTAGGAACCCTTGTCAAACTTACCGCCGGCATGGAGTACGGTCATGACAACTTCCAATGCACTTTTGTGCATCTTCTCGTGCTCGTCAACGGGAATACCACGTCCGTTGTCTTCTACGGTAATTGAATTGTCTTCGTTGATGGTGACTTCTATCTCTGTACAAAAACCAGCCATCGCCTCATCGATAGAGTTATCGACAGTTTCGTTGACGAGGTGGTGAAGTCCTTTCTCACTAATGTCGCCAATATACATTGCAGGGCGTTTGCGCACTGCTTCCAAGCCCTCTAAAACTTGGATATTACTGGCGGAATAATTCTGTTGCTCTTCCATTTTTTATGTTTGATGCGAATTTTGTGCAAAGATACAAAAAATCACTCAAACACCGAAATAATAATGGGCAAAAAGACGTTAAAAAGATAAAAGAAAAAACGAAAAAACAGTTCCTCTGAAATGACCATTTACGCACAAAGGGTATGTCAGTCGACATACCCTTTGTTATATTGCTTATGCGTTGCTGATTAGCCGAGCTTTGCGATGTGAGCGCAGAGACTTGACTTCAGGTTTGCAGCCTTGTTCTTGTGGATGATATTGGTCTTTGCCAATTTGTCAAGCATCTTCTGAACAGCAGGATAGAGCTTAACAGCTTCTTCCTTGTCAGTGGTTGCACGCAGTTTGCGAACAGCATTACGCATTGTCTTTGCGTAGTAGCGGTTGTGCTGATTCTTCGTCTTTGTCTGACGAATTCTCTTCAATGATGATTTGTGATTTGCCATTTTCTTTTAATTTTTAATCTTTTAATTTTTTAATCTTTCTTTCGAAGCCTGTGGGTCTTGCGTTGGCGGCTGCCCTGGGCGATCTTCTTAAATGCGTGATTTAAGAAAAATCTCCGTCACCTTTTCCCAGTCTTTTGACTGGTAGCGCATCGCTGCGCGGATGGCGGATTCGTTGGTAGTCCCTAGGAGAGTCGAACTCCTCTTTAGAGAATGAAAATCTCTCGTCCTAGCCGATAGACGAAGGGACCGCTTGTAATGCTTAATTCTCAATGCTTAATGCATAATGAGCTTAAAGCGGGTGCAAAGGTATAGGTTTTCTTTCAATCTGCCAAATTTTTCCCTAATTATTTTTGTAAATGCTTGTTTTTTTGTATCTTCGCACTCGTTATGCTGACAAAGACAAAAGCCATCGTTTTGCGCCACTTGAAGTTCGGTGAATCCTCTCTTATTGTGGATCTGTTTACCGAGCAACAGGGACGTTTGTCGTTTATGGTACGCATTCCGAAGACGCAGAAGGGGAAGCTGAAAAAGCAACTGTTTCAGGCGATGACCGTGTTGGAAGTAGAATATGACTACCGGCAACGTGCCAACATGCAGCATCTGCGTGATGCGCGCATTGCTATTCCTTTCATCGGTATTCCTACGGATCCTGTGAAAATGTCGCTGTCGATGTTTCTCGCAGAGTTCTTATATTATTGTACGCGCGATGAACAGCAGAACGAGCCTTTGTATCAGTATATCGAGAACAGCATATCCTGGCTCGATGCTGCAGGACAGTCGTATGCCAACTTCCACCTTGTCTTCATGATGCGTTTGTCTCGCTTTATCGGCTTCTATCCGAATTTGGACGACTATGTGGAAGGTTGCTATTTCGATTTACGCAATGCCTCGTTCGATATAATGGCTCCGTTGCATCCGGATTTCTTGCAGCCTGTTGAGGCTGCACGTATCAATACCTTGATACGCATGAACTACGAGACGATGCGTGTGTTCCGCATGAACCGCTTAGAACGTAATCGCATCACGGAGCTGATCCTTTTTTATTACCGGCTCCATGTGCCCAATATGCCTGAGCTGCGCTCGTTTGAAGTGTTAAAGGAGGTGTTTACTTCAGCTTGACTGCTTCGAGGACGCCCTTGATCATGTCTTTCTGCTCCTGGATGTCGCTGTTGCCGTCGCCCGTGAAGTCAAATACGAGCGCACCTTTGTCATCGGGCAGCATTGTAGCGCCATAGACTTTGTAGAAGGCATCCTTGTTGGAGAGGATGGTGAAAGTCATATCACCAGCCTGGATGGTGCCATCTGCCTTGAGATCCTTGTTCAGGTGACCTTTCCATTCGTCGATGCTCTCAATGTAGTCTTCCACTTCAACGTTCATGTAGAAGCCGGGTACGTGGTCGGTAGTCTTCAGGTTTGCCTGATATTTGCTTGGCTCGCCATTCTTACCCCATCCTTCGGGAAGTGTGAAAGAGAAGACTTCGTTCTCGATGAGGTTGGGATCAGCCTCAACTTCTGCTGTTGCTGCTGTTGAATCGGTAGAAGTAGAGTCGGCTTTGTCGCCACCTGCTGTCTTGTTACCACATGATGCCAGTGCGATAGCTGCCATCGCAACTACGACGAAACTAAAAATCTTTTTCATTTGTTTCTCGTTTTTTAGGTTAAACATTTATTTTCTTACCGTAATCTATGCAAAGCTGATAACACCTTGTACGGGTTCGCCGTCAGCGTCATCTTTCTTGTCAGCTTCAGCTCCCTGCTTGCGGATTTCCTCCAGCATCTGACGGGTACGCTTGTAGGTTGGTGTGTTCTCAACAGCCAAGATGATGTCCTCGTTGTCAAGGTCATCCGTGCGGAAGAGGAAGATGTGTGGACGACGCTTGTACTGTGTGTTGCTGCCATCACGTCCGTAGTAGCGGTTGCGGCGGTCTTGGCGTGTTGCTGCCAGTTCCTCTTCGCGTGCAATGCGGTCGGCTTCTTCCTGCGTATGTTTTTTCAGGTGGTTACTCATACCATCGACATCATCGATGCCGAAGCCGGTAGCCAGAATGGTCACCTTGACTTTCGTGTCGAGATCTGGATCAACAGCAAGTCCCCATTTCAGTTCAAACTCGCTGCCAAAACGTCCCATGAAGTCGTTGATGTCGTTCATCTCATCCATCGTCAGTGTCTGGTTGGCACCTTTTTCATTAGAGAACGTGATGGAGAGCAGGATCTTCTTGGAGTTGTAGATGTCGTTATCGTTGAGCAACGGTGAGTTGAGTGCATCTTCAATAGCACGCTTCACACGACCTTCGCCTTCTCCATAACCTGTTGACATGATGGCTACACCACCATCCTTGAGCACGGTTTTCACATCGTTGAAGTCGAGGTTGATGATGCCATGTACAGTGATAATCTCTGCAATAGACTTCGCTGCTACACTCAGTGTGTCGTCTGCCTTGCCGAAGGCATCGAGTACTGTCAGTTCCGGATAAATTTCGCGCAGGCGTTCGTTATTGATGACGAGCAGGGCATCAACGTGTTTAGACATTTCTTCTACGCCGTCGAGTGCCTGATCGATTTTGCGGTCGCCTTCGAAGCGGAACGGAATGGTGACGATACCGACGGTAAGAATACCCAGTTCCTTGCTGACGCGTGCCACAACGGGAGCAGCTCCTGTTCCTGTTCCGCCACCCATACCAGCCGTGATGAATGCCATCTTGGTACCGTCATTCAGCATTTTGGTCACATCCTCCAGGCTCTCCTCAGCAGCCTCACGTGCTTTCTCCGGCTTGTTGCCAGCACCCAGACCCTCTTTACCCAGCTGAATGTGAACGGGTACGGGGGAGTCGTTCAGTGCCTGATTGTCTGTGTTACACAACACGAATGACACATCGTGAATACCTTCACGATACATGTGGTTGACGGCATTACCGCCACCGCCGCCGACACCAATCACTTTGATGATGCTATTTTCCCTCTCCGGTTCTCCGAAATCCAGGATATCAAATGTTGGAATATTGTTCTGATCCATATTTATTTGTCGTTTGGTTGTTTAAACTTCGTTTGAATATAGGTTGCAAATTGTTTCTTGCTTCTTCTCTCCATCCCCTTGGGAGGGGCTGGGGTGGGGTCTTATTCTTCTTCGGGTCCCATGATGGTATTACCAAAGTTCTTGAGGCTGCGCAGCGTCTTGTTCCAAAAGCTGTTCTTACGACGCTCCTCTTCTTCCTTGCGCTGGCGTTCTTCTTCTTCCTGACGGATGCGCTCAGCTTCCTCCTCACGACGACGCTTCTCCTCTTCTGCCTTTTCTTTTTCTGCAGCTGTGAGCACAACACCTGTACCACCGATTTCAGCAGCACTTCTCGGAGCTTTGTGCAGGTCTGCTGTCGTAGCAGTTTCCTGCGTACCGGCAGCTTTTGCGCCAAAGATGTCCTGGTCAGGACGAATTTCAGGACCGCAGCAGTTCATATCGCCTTTAGCGAGCAGTCCCAGCACCGTGTTCATCATACCATTGTGTGCTGTGATATCAGCGTTGCTTGATGTGATGCTCTGTGTGACGAACTTGGCAACGCGAATCTTGTCGATGTGTGTGTGGTTGCGGAAAGCACGTTCGATATTCTTCATGTTGGAACCGCCACCAGTCAGAATCAAACCGCCCAGGAGTTTATCAACAAATTCTGTTGGCACCTGATACCATACATTCTCTATAATCTCCTCCATTCGAGCCTCTACGATTTCAATGAAGCGACGGCTTTCAACAGAACGCTCTTCGTCGATGGGGTAGTTGAGGGTATTGTCAATGTCGGCATTATCAGTATAGGCACTGCCATATCTGAGTTTCATCTTCTCGGCGTCGCGCTCTTCCAATTGGAGTGATGCGATATCTTTTGTGATATTGCTGCTTCCCAGTGGAATAACAGCCAGATGACGGAGGATATTCTTGTGATAGACGCTCACCGTAGTGGTGTCGGCACCCATATCAACCAATACACAGCCGCCACGCTTCTCCGATTCATTCAGCACGCTGTCGGCCATAGCCAGAGGAGCGAGATACATCTCTGCAATCGCGATACCTGCTTTGTCGAAGCAGTTGTTGATGTTATCGTAGAATGACCTGCGCCACAGGATATTCAGGAAGTTTCCTTCCAGACGTGCTGCCTTGATGCCGACAGGATCCAACTGGTATTGGTTATCGACCTTATATTCTTGTGTGGCAGCATCCAGGATTTCCTGCTCCGGATATGTCATATTCCGGTTGGCATCCATCAACTCGTTGATCATGTCGGTGGTGATGATGGTTTCTGCAGGCAGGTCTTTGATGATAACATTACGAACACTGCGGATAGACTGTCCGCCAACACCAACATAGACATGAGAAATCTCACGCTTTAATTGTTTCTTCAATTTGCCGATGATGTTGGTCAGGCATTGTGCGGTCTTGTCGATATTATAGACAACACCTTTACGAATGCACTGTGAACCATCTTCCTTTACAACGGCAAGTACTGAGATACTGCCGTCAAGGTTTTTCTTACCGGCGATACCTGTGATCTTAGATGAGCCGAGTTCAATGGCTACGATAAATTCATTTACTGCCATATACGTTATAATTTATTATTTTGTTGTTATTTCTATTGTCTTCTTTCTAATCTCTATTAGTTCCTACGTTTACAGATAATCTGGTTGTCAAATTCCAGATTGATGTAAGAGTATTTGTTCCATCCCACTTGCGAGAGACCGTATTTGTAGAATTTCTCCAGTCGTGTCATCTTCTTCTGTAGGAATTCGTTGATTCTCTTCTGTCGTTCTGCAAGGGATTTGTTCTGCGGCAGATAACCGATGAAGATGATGTGATCGCCAACTCGCGGTACCAGTTCGATGCCCAAGTCCGGAAGTACGTTGATCTGTTCTATCTGGTTCTTCCAGAAGTCGTTCTGGTTGATGGCGTTGCTCAACAAGGCGATGCTGTTTTGGGCAAAGCTCCTGCTGACGTATCCTGTTGTGATAATCAGGTCACTGGTATAATTGGAGTTGGGCAGGATTCCACCTTTCTCGTCAAGATAGTAGTCTTCGCCAGTTACACTCTTGATGCGTACGACCGGCATACGCTGTGTGATACTGATGTTGACGTGTCCGCTCTTTGTCTTGTAACATTCTGCCGTTTTTACAAATGGACCGACTTTCAATACCTCTTCAATCTTCCGCGGATCGACAAATTTCATCGGTTTGTTGAGCGGATAGATTTTATGGTTTTCCAAAATGTTCTTAATTTCATTTGCACTGAGGAAACCGGCGTTGTTGGAATCTGCAATATTGATATCCACCTTCGTACATACCTGTTGTGTCTCGTTCGGTTTGTTGAACGAGGTCACAGCAAGAATCAGATATAGCGCAAGCACGATATCCAACAGTCCGATGATGGTCCTTTTCCAGTTTACTTTCCTCATGTTTCTTTAATGGGTCTAATGGGTTTAATGGGCTTCTCTCCTTACCCCTTACTTCTTACTCCTTACTTTTGATAATCTCTGCCATCTCCGCCACATAGTTGTCTAAGTCTCCGGCACCCAGGACAATTAGCACATCGAAGTCGCGACTCTTGACAAGGTCGATGACTTCTTCTTTCCGTATCATGCTCTTTTCAACACCTGCTGCCAGATGATCGTAGATCAAACGGCTCGATACACCAGGAATGGGCAACTCCCTTGCGGGATAGATGTCACATAGGATAACCTCGTCGAGCTGACTCAGTGCATCGGCGAAATCCTTGTAGAAGTCACGGGTGCGAGTGTAGAGATGTGGTTGGAAGATAGCCGTAATCTTACGGTCCTGATACAGCTCGCGCATGCTCTTCGCACTCTGATAGATCTCTTTCGGATGGTGGGCATAGTCGGAGAGGAAAACGTGACGGTCGTTTTTGATCTTGAAATCGAAACGGCGGTCAACTCCTCCGTAGGTCTTCATGCCGTAACGCAGTTCCTCTGCGGTACATCCGTTCAGTTGAGCCATCGCCATCGCAGCCACACCATTCTCAATATTGATAGGTACGGGTTGGCCGAGTTCTATATCTGTAACATTCTCGATGGGTGATATCAGGTCGAAGGTGATGGTTCCGTTTTTGATTTGGATATTCTCCGCATGGAAATCACCCTCGTGGAGACTATATTCGTAGATGGTGACACCTTCCTGCACATCGGCTTTCATCTCCAGATTTTTGTGGAGTATCAACGCTCCGCCAGGCTGGATCAAGGTGGTATAGTGCCTGAAACTTTCCAGATAAGCCTCTTTCGTTCCATAGATGTCGAGATGGTCGGGATCGGTAGAGGTGATGACCGACATCCAAGGACGGAGCCAATGGAATGAGCGGTCGAACTCATCAGCTTCAATCACCACGTAGTCGCTGTGGTCAGAGAGGATATAGTTTGTGCCGTAGTTCTTGGAGATGCCTCCGAGGAAGGCGTTGCAGTCAACACGGCTTTGGTGCATGATGTGAGCGCACATCGTCGATGTGGTCGTCTTGCCGTGAGTACCAGCAACACACAGTCCTTTGTGCGTGCGAGTCAGCGTACCCAGTACTTGTGCACGTTTCTGAATCTCAAATCCTTCCTGACGGAAATAGACCAGTTCCTTGTGCTCAGCCGGGATAGCCGGTGTGTAGATGACCAGCGTTTCAGCAGGAATGCGACAGGCTTGTGGAATCAGTTCCACATCTTCTGTGTAATGAATCAGCATGCCTTCCTTCTCCAATACGCGAGTCAGGTCTGACGGCGTCTTATCGTAGCCGGCAACCACCAGACCGCGTCTGATGAAGTAGCGGGCGATAGCACTCATGCCGATACCGCCTGCTCCTACGAAATATACTGATTTTATATCTTTGAGTTCCATTTTGATATTTTTAATGGGTGTTAGGTGATGGGTGTTGGGTGAGTTTGATGACCTCGTCAGCAATGATGTCGGCAGAGTCGGGGAGAGCCATCTTCAGGATATTCTCACTGAGTGATGCAAGCTTGCCGGTATCCTGAACCGTCTTGACAGCCAACTCCAGCAGGACATCTTTTGCTTCTGCATCCTTTACGTGAATGGCTGCTCCCTTTGTGGCGAGTGCCATCGCGTTCTTTGTCTGATGGTCTTCAGCAACATTCGGACTGGGAACAAGGATGACAGGCTTCCCAATCAGGCAGAATTCGCTGATGCTGCTGGCTCCGGCACGACTGATAACCAAGTCTGCTGCTTTGTAGGCGGCACCCATATCACTGATGAAATCAGTCACCTTCAGCATGGGCAATTCCTGACCCTTCAGTTGCTCCGTGATGGATGCGTGGTAGTATTTGCCCGTCTGCCAGATAAACTGAATACCAGACTCTTTGACGATATCCAAATGGTGGAGCACACTTTCGTTGATGGTGCGGGCGCCCAGGCTTCCTCCTACCAGCAGGATGGTTTTCTTCTGTGGATCTAAGCCAAACGACTCGCGTGCCTCTTCCTTGGTCATCGGTGTCTGTAGTACATTCTGGCGGACAGGATTGCCTGTAAGGATAATCTTGTCGGCAGGGAAGAAGCGTTCCATTCCCTCGTAGGCAACACATATCTTTTCGGCCTTCTTTGCCAGCAACTTGTTGGTAACACCCGCATAGGAGTTTTGTTCCTGTATCAGACAGGGGATGCCCATCGCTGCAGCCTTGTTCAAGGTCGGACCGCTGGCATAACCGCCTACACCAACAGCCGCCATCGGCTGGAAATCTTTGATGATGCGGCGCGCCATACGCTGACTCTTCCAAATCTTATACAGGACTTTGAAATTTTTCAGCAGGTTCTTGCGGTCGAAACCGCAGATAGGAAGTCCAACGATCTCATATCCTGCGGCAGGAACACGTTGCATCTCCATGCGACCGAGTGCTCCGACAAACAGAATTTTTGCATCGGGACACTTGCCTTTAATGGCGTTCGCAATAGATATAGCGGGGAAGATATGGCCTCCTGTTCCGCCTCCGCTGATGATGATTCTCAATTCTCCTGTCATAATTGTTTACTTTAATGGGCAAAATTACAAAAAAAATTGCTTTTCACCTAATTTTCTGCCGATTATTTCACCTTATTATTTTTAGACGAGTGCCAAAGCCTTCTGTGGGACTTCTTGCGTCACCGTTTCTTTTTTCTTGGCAGAGCGGCTAATGCTCAGTATTACACCGATATAGATACAGTTGATGATGGTGGACGTACCACCTTTACTGATAAGGGGTAGCGGCTGTCCTGTGACAGGTGCGAGCCCTACGGCTACCAACATGTTGAACAACGCTTGCGATACCAGCAGGAGGGCAATACCCATCGCCAGGAATGCAGGGAAGTTGTTTTCACAACGGTTCGCAATCTGTCCGCTTCGGAAGAGCAGGAAGATGTAGAGCAATGCCACCAATGCAGCACCCTCGATGCCCATCTCTTCGATGATGATGGCATAGATGAAGTCGGAGAAAGCTTGTGACAGCCAGTCTCGCTCGTTGGAGTTGCCTGGTCCCTTTCCTACAATATTCGATGAGGCGATGGCAATATTCGCATGTCCCACCTGTCCGTCTTTGTCCAAATCAAAATCCTCTGGTGCGATGTATTCGTGGTTGAGGAATTTGTTGATACGCGCTTTCCATGTGTCAGCACGGTGGAAAATACTTGCGACGAATCCTGTTTCTTCCTCCTTGTCGGACATCACCTGTTCTGTCAGTGTGTTCTTGTTTTGTACGGTTTCATCGGGTTTGCTCTTTCCGATGACGAGAATCATCACCAATGCAAAAGTGGCTGCAAGAGCCAGCGTGCCCAGTAGTTTTCCTAATTGTTGCAAAGGAACACGACCGATGAACATCATGAGGATGATCACACCGAAGAGCAATACCGCTGTGGAGAGGTTTTCCAAAGCGATGGGTGCGATGATGACACCGCAGACAATCAGGATGAACTTGAATGCTTTGCGGTCGGCACCGTTGGGTGTTTGCATCGCACTTAGAATCTGTGCGACAGCAAGGATGAGCGTACCTTTTGCAATTTCAGATGGCTGGAACTGTATGCCGAGAAAGCTGATCCATCGGTTTGCATCGTTGGTTTTGGCACCAGCGAGGAGTACCCATATCAGTGTGAAGAACGATATAAACAACAGGATGGGTGTTGCCAGCTTGAAGTATTTGCATTTCACATTCAACACGACAACCATCATGAAGGTGCCTACCAGCAGGATGCCTGCGTGTTTGACGATCGGACTCCAATAGTTTCCGCCCTTGAATGACAGCGAACTGGAGGCAGAATACACCTCTACGATGCTGATCATGCAAAGGAAGAAGAAAATCATCCAGATGACTTTGTCGCCTTTGAAAATATTACCAAGTGTCTTGTTGTTCATGCTTGATGGGTGTTAGGTGATAGGTGATGGGTGTTAGGTGGTGGGTGATGGTTATAGGTTTCTGACGAGTGTCTTGAACTGGTCGCCGCGATCCTCCATATTCTTGAAGAGGTCGAATGAAGCGCAGCAAGGACTCAGTAATACGGTATCACCAGGTTTTGCCATCTCGTAGCAGGCAGCCACGCAGTCTTTCATGGAATGGGTGTCGCGTACGGGAATACCCAGCGCATCGAAGTTATCATGAAGTTTCTGGTTATCGGCACCTAAATAGACCAGTCCCACGCATTTCTCCTTGACGAGTTCCTTGATGGGTTCATAGTCGTTTCCTTTGTCCTTGCCTCCGATGATAAGGATCGTGGGTGTTTTCATGCTCTCCAGCGCATACCAACACGCATCCACATTCGTTGCTTTGGAGTCGTTGATATACTGTACGCCGCCTACCTTGCAAACCTTCTCCAGACGATGTTCTACTCCTGGGAAGTCGCTCAGGCACTTGCGGATGACCTCGTTTTTGATACCGCTGACGTCAGAGGCAATACCTGCTGCCAGCGAGTTGTAGATATTATGTTTTCCCGTGAGCGACAAATCCTCCTGTTCCATATTGAACGGTGTCGGCTCCTCGATGGTGTATTCGCCTTCCTCGATATAGGCGATAGATCCTTTCTCTTTGAGTTCAGAGAACGGATACTGTACAGCCTTGATATCGTATTTCTCCAGTTCCCGTTTGATGATCGGGTCATCATTCCAATAGATAAAGGTATCTTGTGGCGTCTGGTTTCGGATGATACGCATTTTCGAGTCCACATAGTTCTGCATACAGTTGTCGTAGCGGTCCAAGTGGTCGGGTGTGATGTTCAGCAGGATGGCAATGTTTGCACGGAAGTCATACATATTGTCCAACTGGAAGGAACTCAGTTCGATGATGTAATATTCGTGTGGTTTCTCAGCGACCTGAAGCGCCAGTGAATTACCGATGTTTCCGGCCAGTCCTGCATCATATCCAGCCTGTTTGAAGATGTGGTAGATAAGCGAGGTCGTCGTGGTCTTACCATTGGAACCTGTGATGCAGATCATCTTGGAGTTTGTATATCTGCCAGCAAACTCAATCTCGCTGATGATATGTGTGCCCTGATCTATCAGTTTCTCGACCATCGGGGCGCTGTCCGGAATGCCAGGACTCTTGATAATTTCGTCTGCATTCAGGATTTTCTCTTCGGTATGCTGTCCTTCCTCCCACTCAATTCCGTGGTCGTCAAGCATCTTCTTGTATTTATCCTTGATGGCCGACATGTCACTCACAAACACGTCGAAACCTTTCTTTTGTGCCAGTACAGCTGCGCCGGCACCGCTTTCTCCTGCTCCTAATACAACAATTCTACTCATTTCTTTATGTCTCTTTCTAAATTATCTGATTTTCAATGTGATGATAGCCATCGCTGCCAGAAGGATGGTGATGATCCAGAAGCGAATGGTGATCTTTGACTCATGTACAACGGAATGCGGTTTTTTCAACAAGTACTTACAGTCCGGGTCGAGCTGTGAATCTTGTGTGCGGAAGGCATCGTGGATAGGTGTACGCTTGAAAATACGCTGTTTGACACCTCTCCGCTTACCTAATTTATAATAGTAAACCTGTATGATCACGCTGAGGCTCTCCACGAAGAAGATACCGCAGAGAATGGGCAGCAACAGCTCTTTGTGGATGATGATGGCACCCACGCCGATGATACCGCCGATAGCCAGCGAACCCGTATCGCCCATAAATACTTGTGCAGGATAGGCATTGTACCAGAGGAAACCGATCAAGGCTCCGATGAAGGCACAGAAGAATACCACCAGCTCCTGCGAGTCTGGGATATACATGATGTTCAGATAGGCTGCGTATTCATGGTGCGAACTCACATAGGCAAGGATGCCGAGCGCCACACCGATGATGGATGAGATACCGGCACACATACCATCCATACCGTCGTTCAAGTTGGCACCGTTCGACACAGCAGTTACCACGACAATCGTCATCACCACAAATAGAATCCAGCCGGCAGCAGTCTTATATTTACCGCAGAACGCCATCACTTCCGAATAATCGAGGTTGTGGTTTTTCAGGAACGGAACCGTTGTCTTGAGCGATTTCTCTGCTTTCTCAGCATGTTTCACAACGATTTCCTGCCCTTGTTTCTGCGTTTCCAGATTCAGGTTCATCTTCACATCCGGCGACGACCACAGTACAAGGCCTACGATCAGACCGATGCTGACCTGTCCTACAATCTTGTATTTACCTTTCAAACCCTCTTTGTTGTGACGGAAAATCTTGATGTAGTCGTCCATACCACCCAGGAATCCCAACCACACGGTCGTGATAATCATCAGAATCAGGTAGATGTTACGCAGACGACCCAACAGGAGGATGGGGATGAGAATCGCTACGATAAGGATGATACCGCCCATCGACGGCACACCGATCTTCTTCACACCAAACGGGTCGATGTTCTCATCGCGTGCTGTTTCCGTGATCTGTTTTTTCTTCAGGTATTTGATGAAATGCTCACCAAACCAGGAAGAGATGACGAGTGCAATGATCAATGCCAGGATGGCACGGAAGGAAATATAGCCCCAGAGGTGACTGCCACTGATGCCGAACTGATCTAAGAATCTGAAAATATAGTAAAGCATACTAATTTACAATTTGACGATTTGACGATTTACGAATTGATTAAATCTCTGACGATTTCTTTGTCGTCAAAGTGGTGCTTGACGCCTTTGATTTCCTGATAGTCCTCGTGTCCTTTGCCGGCAATCAGGATGACATCACCCTTCTGGGCCATCATACAGGCGGTGCGAATAGCTTCGCGGCGGTCAACGATGCTGATGACTTTCTTCATCTGTTTGGCGTTCAAGCCTGCCAGCATGTCGTTGATGATGTCCTGCGGTTCCTCGAAACGGGGGTTGTCGCTGGTGATGATGACACGGTCACTCTGTTTGACAGCCTCCTGTGCCATCAATGGACGCTTGCCTTTGTCGCGATTACCGCCTGCACCACAGACGGTGATAACCTGTCCCTTGCCGTTGAGCACTTCGTGAATGGCATTCAGCACATTCTCCAAGGCATCTGGCGTATGGGCATAGTCCACAATCGCCGTCCAGCCATCTGGAGAGTTGATGGGTTCTAATCGGCCGTTCACGCTCTTCAATGTGCTGAGTATCAGAAGGATGTCTTCTGGCTTCTTACCCAGCATTACGGCTGCACCATAGACAGCAAGCAGGTTGCTGACGTTGAATTTGCCAATGAACTGAACCCCCACCTCATGACCGTCAACATCCAGATACATACCTTCGAAGTGACATTCCAACAGACGAGCCTTGAAATCAGCCATCGACTGGGTGGAGTAGGTCTTGACAGTTGCCTTCGTGTTCTGCACCATCACCATTCCGTTTTTGTCGTCGGCATTGATAATCGCAAAAGCTGTTTTGGGCAACTCATCGAAGAAGGCTTTCTTCGCATCGCGGTAGTTCTCGAAGGTCTTGTG
>CADBAP010000029.1 GCA_902792685.1 uncultured Prevotellaceae bacterium | reverse complement strand
CTGATATATTTTATGGAATTTAAGCGATTTGATAAAACGTAAAGTAAATAATATTATTAATAATAATTATAATATATATAATAAATAATATATATATAATTAATTAATATATAGTATATTATATATAATTATATAATAATGTATACTATTTTATGTTATAAAGATATTTCAATTCTAGGCGCATATATATATCACGTCCTACAAAACTGATATCTGATATCTGATACGTTTTGGCTCATAAAAAAAGACCTCCTGAATGGGAGGTCTTTTGGTTGTGGCAAGTTGGTTTATTTCATTTCACCGGCTTTTTTCTCTGAGATCTCAGCAAATTTCTTTGCCAACTCCTCGAATTTGGAAATCTGTGCAGACGACATGTCCTTCTCCTTAGCGGTGAATTCCTGAGCCTTAGCGCCGATAGCCTGAGCCTTTTCAGCCATTTCCATCAGGCTGGCAACATTGGACTTGTCAACTTCCATTTTGTCGTAGTCGTTGATCATCTGTTCGAAATCAGTCAGCATCTTTGCTGCTTCCGGATCATCAGTTCCGCCGCATGAAGTGAGTGTGAATGCGGCAAACAGTGCAACTGCAAATGTTAATAACTTTTTCATGTTTGTTTTTTAGGTTTGGTTAAACAATATAGAGGAATTATCTCTTGGCTTTTTCCATCGCTTGTTGCGCCCACTTCATACGTGTGGAAGCTTTTTCACGGGCATCTTGTGCCCATCGCATTCTGGTGTTGGCTTTGTCCATCTCGTCTTGCGCCCAACGGTTGTAGGTATTGGCTTTGTCAAAATTCTTCTGACGAGTATAGTATTCGGAGTCACGCATATAGCTTTGTGCCCTTCTCTGGTAATAGGCAGCATCGCGCTCATAGCCTTCTGCTTGTCTCTGATAGTATTCGGCATCACGCATATAGCTTTTTGCCTGATTCATATAGTATGAATCTTGCGCAAAAGCAACTGTGCAAGTCAACAGTAACAAAGGTATCAGTATCCATCTCTTCATGGCTGTTGGTCTTTATTTTTGCAAATATACACACTTTTTTGATTTGAGTCAAAAAAATGGCTATATTTTTTCAAAAAACCACTCAGAAGGCTTGTCATTTCGAAAGAGTATATACCTTTGCAGCGATTTAAACAGGTAAAAAGATTGTAAATATGGATTCGGAAACAACAGTTATGGTCGTGGGGCTACTGATTACAACTATCCTGAGTGTGGTCATGTTAACTTACACGAACATACGCTAAAAAAACGAAGAAAAGTGGGAAAAGGTCGCAGGAGAATGCTCTTGCGACCTTCCTTTTTTTCTAAAACAAACTTAAAAAACACCTTTTTAATCCATAATTTGTATAATAAAGAGGTGAAAAAGCGGTTTTTTTGAGAAAAACTCAGTACCTTTGCACGATAATTGTGCGAAGCGTAGGCTGTCGGACACAGTTTTTGTCGCATGATGTGTACACGATCGATTGAATAGATTATGATGAAAAAGTATATTTCTTGGGTGGGAATCCTCAGTTTGCTGTTCGTTTTCGCTGCTTGTATGGGCGATGACGAGAACAGTGCAACGTATTATACCACCAACGACACAGGTATCACCGCTTTCTCGCTGTCGGCAGCCAACCAGTATCTCCATACCACAGGTTCTGAGGGACAGGACAGTATCTATAAGAAGACGGTTACTGTCAGCGACTATGAGTTTTATATCGATCAGGAAAACAGTCAGATTTATAATCCAGACTCGCTGCCCTATGGTACTGACGCGAAACATATCCTGTTGAGCATATCGACCAAGAATTCCGGTCAGATTTTCCTGAAGAATGTGGCTAACGACAGTACATTCTATTATTCTTCAACCGACTCGATAGATTTCTCCAGTCCGCGTACGTTCCAGATCCTGTCGCTGAGTGGCAGTTTCTATCGCAACTATACGGTCAAGGTGAACATTCACCAGCAGGAAGGCGACGATTTCAACTGGCACCAGCTGTCCACCAACAACCTCTTTGCCAATATGCAGGCGATGAAAGCGTTTGCAGCGGGAGGCAATGTTTATCTGTTTGGTTTCAATGGTGCACAGACACAGTTGTATCAGACGGCTGAGAACGACGGACAGAACTGGTTGGCAAGCAACCAGCTCTTTGACGCCAATGCCTACAAGAATGTGGTGACACGCGGTGATGACGTGTTTGTGTTGAATGCCGGACAGATTCTGCGGATGAATGCAGGTCAGTGGACCGTGATGGGTACCAGCAGCGAGCTGAAGCAACTGGTTGCCGCCAGCGCGACAGAGCTGTATGCGATTGGTCAGGACGGCAGCATGATGGTATCAAGAAACGACGGCGCTTCATGGACGGTTGACACGCAAGACGAAGGCAAGGAACTGTTGCCCGCCGATGCCGTCAGCTTTACCTCCCTGCCGTTGAAGACCAACGATGATATCGATATGGTGGTGATGGCCGGTTTGAGAAACGAGACAGCATACCCCAGCGACACGATTGCTGTGGTGTGGACAAAGTTGGTTGAGTATTCCGACTACCACCGCGAATATCCTTGGACCTATGTAGATATTGCCGACGACAATAATTATGCGCTGCCAAGACTGGCCAATGTGGTTATCATGAACTACGACAACGGTTTGCTGGCGATGGGCGGCAGCGGAGTAGGAGCCTGCACGAAGAAAGGTTTCGACTCGTTCTACTACTCACAGGATGGCGGTATCACGTGGAAGACGCCCGACTACACACTGCCTACGGATATGAACAGCAGCAATGTGTTTACGGCTACCGTTGACAGTCAGAATTTCATCTGGATTATCTGTGGACAAAGCGGTGAAATCTGGCGCGGTCGTCTGAACCGTATGGGTTGGACGAAGGAACAGAATGAGTTCTTGAAAGTAAGAAGGAAGTAAAAGGTGAAGTTAATGATAAAAAATAGCTTGAGGAAGGTTGCGGTAAGATGGTTTTTGCCCTTTTACCTTTTCGTCTTTCTACCTTTATGTGTCAACGCTCAGGACGACCCAGAATATCGTATGGAGATAGGAGGCGGCGTAGGCATGATGGGCTATTTAGGTGATTACAACAACTCTCCGATAAAAGATTTGCAACCGATGGGAACGGTGTTGGCACGCTATATCTTCAATCCCTATAATGGTATCAGACTTTCTGCCAGCTACGGCAAACTGAAAGGCTGTTCGAAAGATGTCAAGACATATTATCCCGATTATGTTGACTCACCCTATGAGTTTAGCAATACCCTTATTGATGTCAGCCTTACATACGAATACAACTTCCTGCCCTATGGCACAGGACGCGACTATCGTGGTGCCAAACGGCTCAGCCCATTTGTCTTTGGAGGTATCGGTGCTACATACGTGAATACTGGTCGTGACGACAAAAAGAGTGTCTTCACCGCCAATATCCCGATTGGTATCGGTCTGAAATATAAGATCAACGAACGCATGAACGTAGGCTTGGAGTGGGCAATACACTTCTCGCTCAGTGATGAGTTAGACGGTTCAAAAGACCCGTACTACGTGAAGAGTAGCGGACCGTTTAAGAATACAGACTGCTATTCTGCCCTACAACTGACACTTACCTATAGTTTCATGGCTAAATGCAGAACATGCCACAATGAGTATGAATAAAACAGGTATCCCCCAGCATATCGCCATCATCATGGATGGCAACGGACGTTGGGCTACAGAAAGAAACCAACCGCGCAGCTACGGTCATCAGGCCGGCGTGGAGACGGTGAGGAGAATCACATCGGAGTGTACGCGTCTGGGTGTGAAATACCTGACGCTCTATACCTTCTCCACAGAAAACTGGAACCGTCCGTCTGACGAGGTGGCAGCCCTCATGGGACTGGTACTCTCTTCTTTGGAAGACGAGATCTTCATGAAGAACAACGTGCGTTTCCGCGTCATCGGCGATATCAAACGCCTGCCTGAGAATGTACAGCAGAAACTGCAGGAGACGATGGATCATACGGCACAGAACGATGCGATGACAATGGTGGTGGCATTGAGCTACTCCAGTCGCTGGGAGATCACGGAGGCCGTAAGACAGTTGGCAGCAAAAGCAGCCAACGGAGAGGTCAATCCGCAGGATATTGACGAACAGACGGTGTCTGATGCGATGACGACCACCTTCATGCCTGACCCCGATCTGCTCATCCGCACGGGTGGGGAACTGCGTATCTCCAACTACCTGCTGTGGCAAATCGCCTACTCAGAGTTGTATTTCTGCGATACCTACTGGCCCGACTTCAAGGAAGAAGACCTCCATCGTGCCATCGAGGATTACCAGAAGCGTCAGCGCCGATACGGAAAGACAGAGGCACAGGTGAGCGAAGAAGAGAACAAATGACAAACGACCAATCATAACGATGATAACTTCACATATATATAATAAGGTAACGGGAATGGGAAAAAGCCTGATGGCTTTTTGCCTGTTTGCCCTGTTGCCTTCATCAGTATCTGCACAGGAAAAGATTGTATATCCAGAGATTTCTTATGCCGGTTTGCCACAGGAGCTGATTATCGGCGGCCTGACGGCATCAGGTGTCGATAACTATGAGGACTATGTGCTGACGGGAATATCAAAACTTTCTGTCGGACAGCAGATAGAAATTCCAGGACCGGAGATTACACAGGCCGTCAACCGCTACTGGAAACACGGATTGTTTTCTGAAGTATCAATTTCTGCCGATTCCATCGTAGGCAACAAGGTGTATTTGCACATCCATCTGGCCTTGCGTCCGCGTATCTCCATCATCAATTATATTGGTGTGAAGAAGTCGGAGAAAGAAGACCTGGAGAATAAAATCGGTCTGATCAAAGGCGGTCAGGTGACTCCGAACATCATTGCTCGTGCACAGGTGCTGGCTAAGCGTTATTTTGACGACAAGGGTTACAAGAACGCAGAGATCAATATCTATCAGCGCGATGATGTGACAAACAAGAACCAGGTGATTCTCGATGTCGAGGTGGACAAGAAAGAGAAGATGAAGGTGCGCCAGATCATCATCGACGGCAATGAGCAGCTTACCGATAAGAAACTGAAAGGTAACATGTTCTCCAAGGGTGCCTTTGCCAAGATTCACGAGGCAGGCAAATTCGCCAATATGTTCAAGTCGAAGAAGTTTACACCAGAACGCTGGGAAGAAGACAAGAAAAACCTCATTGACCTGTATAATGCATACGGCTATCGTGATGCGGTCATCCTGAAAGACAGCGTGTGGAATGTTGACGACAAGCACGTCAACGTCTATGTGAAAGTGGATGAAGGCCAGAAATACTTTATCCGTAACATCACGTGGGTGGGCAATACCGTTTATACAACCGACTACCTCAGTCAATTGCTGGGTATGAACAAAGGTGACGTGTATGACCAGAAGCTGCTGAACAAACGTCTGACTGGCGACGAGGATGCTGTAGGTAACCTTTATTGGAACAACGGTTATCTGTTCTACAACCTGCAGCCAACGGAAACGGAAGTGGTGGGCGACTCCATCGACCTGGAGATGCGTATTACTGAAGGTCAGCAGGCTCACATCAACCATGTACGCATCAATGGTAATACGAAACTGTATGAGAATGTGGTACGTCGCGAACTGCGTACCAAGCCCGGCGATTTGTTCTCTAAGGAAGCATTAACACGTTCAGCTCGTGAGTTGGCATCTGTGGGTCACTTTGATCCAGAGCAAGTTGAGCCGAAGATTGTACCCAATTATGAAACGGGTACTGTTGACATCAACTGGAATCTGGTACAGAAATCGAACGACCAGATTGAGTTCTCTCTCGGATGGGGACAGACGGGTGTCATCGGACGCATCGGTTTGAAGTTGAACAACTTCTCCATGAGGAACCTCTTCCGCAAGAATGCCGAGCATCGCGGCATCATGCCGGTTGGTGACGGCGAGGTGCTCTCATTGGGTGCACAGACCAACGGTAGCTACTATCAGTCGTATAACGCTTCTTACTCCACCTCTTGGTTTGGTGGCAAGCGACCCATTCAGTTCAGTGTGGGCTTCTACTTCTCCAAGCAGACCGACGTATCGAGCAACTACTATAACAATGCATGGATGAACTCATACGCCAACTACATTGGTGGCTATGGTACATCAAGCTATTATTATAACAACTACGAGAACTACTACGACCCGGATAAGTCAGTGAAACTCTACGGTGTGAACATCGGATGGGGTAAGCGCCTGCGCTGGCCAGACGACTATTTCATGCTGTCGCTGCGACTGGGCTACACCCGTTATCAGATGAAAAACTGGCGTTACTTCCTCATGAGCAACGGTAGCTCCAACAACTTGAACTTGAGTATTTCGCTCTCACGTTCATCAACGGACAATATGTACTACCCGCGTCGTGGTTCAGAGTTTGAGGCATCGCTGTCTATCACCCCGCCGTGGTCGGCTTGGGACGACAAAGACTATGAGCATCTGGCCACAGACCCGCAGTCGCCAACCTATCAGGCTGAGCAGGGTGAAAAATACAAATGGGTAGAATACCACAAGTGGAAGTTCAAGGCAAGAACATTTACGGCGCTGACGAGTGCCACCAAGTGTTTCGTGCTGATGACACGTGTGGAATTCGGCTTGCTGGGTGCTTACAATAAATACAAGAAGTCACCGTTCGAAACCTATTATATGGGTGGTGACGGTATGAGCGGATACTCCACGGGCTATGCAGAAGAAACTATCGGTTTGCGTGGTTACGAAAACGGATCTCTCACACCATACGGATATGAGGGTTATGCCTACGACCGCTTCACGCTGGAGCTGCGCTATCCGTTCCTGTTGGGTAACACCACCATCTACGGTCTGACCTTCCTGGAAGCGGGTAATGCTTGGCACGAAACGAAAGACTTCAACCCGTTCGACATGAAGCGTTCTGCCGGCGTCGGTGTGCGTCTCTTCCTGCCGATGGTAGGTATGATGGGTATCGACTGGGCATACGGTTTCGACAAGGTATTCGGAAAGAAGGGTGGCAGCCAGTTCCACTTCGTGCTGGGACAGGAGTTCTAATAGAGCATAATGCATCATAATACCCATTAAACCCATTTGCCCCATTAAACCCATTAAAACAAAACGCGTCAAAGCAAAAAAAGCAAGAAATATGAAGAAATTGATGATGATATGCCTGTTCGCTGTAGCAGCGATGACGGCAAGCGCACAGAAGTATGCGCTGATAGACATGGAGTACATACTGAAGAATGTACCTGCTTACGAACGTGCCAACGAACAGTTGAACCAGGTAAGCAAGAAGTGGCAAGCTGAAGTGGAAGCACTCAATACAGAGGCCAGCACGATGTACAAGAATTATCAGAATGAGGTGGTGTTCCTGTCTCAGGAGCAGAAAACCAAGCGTCAGGAGGCTATCGTTGCCAAAGAGAAGGAGGCATCGGAGCTGAAGCGCAAGTATTTTGGACCGGAAGGCGAACTTTTCAAGAAGCGTACCTCACTGATTACTCCAATCCAGGAGGAAATCTATACGGCTGTCAAGGAAATTGCCGAGCAGCGTGGTTACAGCATGGTGATGAACCGTGCCGGCAACGACGGCATCATCTTCGGTTCTCCGAAAATTGATATCAGCAACGAAGTGCTGCAGAAACTGGGCTATCAATAAAAAATACAACAATTATAATAACAAATAAAAAACAAAGAAAACATGAAAAAACTGATTTTAATGTTGCTGTTCATCGCACCGATGACAGCATTCGCACAGAAATTTGGTCACATCGACTCTCAGGCTCTGCTGACCTCTCTGCCTGAGGCTATCAAGGTTCAGGGTGAGCTTGAAGCACTGGGCAAGACCTACGAGGCAAACCTCAAGGAGATGCAGGACGAGCTGCAGCGCAAGGCTGACGAGTACGACAAGACCAAGAGTACCATGAACGCTACCAAGCAGGCTGAGACAGAGGCTGCGCTGCAGGAACTCTATTCAAAGATTCAGCAGGCTGCTCAGGACAACCAGCAGGCTTTCAACAAGGCTCAGCAGGAGAAGCTCGGTCCGATCCTTGAAAAGGTTCGTGCTGCCATCGCTGCCGTAGCAAAGGCTGGCGGATATGTATATATCATGGAACTGAACGGTGGTCAGCCGCTCTACATCAACGATACATTGAGCAAAGACGTAACCACTGAGGTAAAAGCAGAACTGAACAAGAAGAAATAATTCAGCTGACATCGTCGCAAATCACTTTTACAAAGCGAAGCGACTAAAAGAAAGTTGAACGAGGTAAAAAAGGCAAAACAGTAATCAGATGGAATACAAAAGAATAAACCGCAACGGAATGAAAACTTTAGGTAAGACATGGGTGCTGTTTTGCCTTTTTGCCATGATGTCACTCAGTACGCAGGCACAGGATTTGAAGTTTGGGTACTTCAGCTATCAGGAGGTATTTACGTCGATGGCGGCCTATGCCCGCGCACAGCAGAATATTCAGGAACTGAAATCCAAGTATGAGACAGAAACCAAACGCTCGGAAGAGGAGTTTAATCAGAAGTACGAGGATTTTCTGGAGGGTGTACAAGACTATGCACCTTCTATCCTGAAGAAGCGACAGGCTGAATTGCAGGACTTTATGGCACGTAACATCGCCTTCAAAGCGGAGTCGGAACGCTTGCTTAAACAAGCAGAGAAAGATGCGCTGGAGCCTGTACACAAACAATTGGCTGATGCCGTTCACAGCATAGCGGTACGCAACGGCTATGCGTTCGTCCTGAATACCGACGACCATGCCTTACCCTATGTCAACGAAAGCATGGGGGAGAATATCACCCAGCAGCTCAAAGAACAGTTACGGTAAAAATAATACTAACTAAAGTCACCCATCACCCCCTCCTTTCAGGGAGGGCCGGGGTGGGTCTTTTCAAATGAACCTTCCTCAACAACCAGGACCCATTGGAGTCTTCGACTCTGGATACGGTGGATTGACCATCCTTCACGGTATCCGTCAGTTGCTGCCAGAGTACGACTACATGTACTTGGGCGACAACGCCCGTGCGCCCTACGGTTCCCGTTCGTTTGAGGTCGTCTATCAGTTCACCCGTCAGGCTGTGCTGAAACTCTTCGAGATGGGTTGTCACCTGGTGATTTTGGGATGTAACACCGCTTCAGCAAAGGCACTGCGTAGCATCCAGCAGCGAGACCTGCCTGTCATCGATGCAGAACGCCGCGTGCTGGGTGTCATCCGGCCGACAGCAGAAGTTATCGGCGACCTGACGGAAAGCCGTCACGTAGGACTCCTCGCCACAGAGGGAACCGTCAAGAGTGACAGCTACCGACTGGAGATCCAGAAGCTCCATCCGGATGTATCGGTTACAGGCGTTGCCTGCCCGCTGTGGGTGCCGATTATTGAAAATAACGAGGCCGACAGTCCTGGTGCCGATTACTTCGTCAAGAAACGTCTTGACCAACTGATGCGTCTCGATCCCGATATCGATACCATCATCCTCGGCTGCACGCATTATCCGTTGCTGATGCCGAAGATATTAAAATATGTGCAGCCTGGCGTGCGCATCGTTCCGCAGAGCGAGTATGTGGCCGACAGTCTGCAATCCTACTTGCAACGCCATCCGTCTATCGAAAACAAGATTACCCAAAACGGACGTTGCCAGTATTTTACCACCGAGAATCCTGATAAGTTCAAAGAAAGCGCACGTATCTTCCTCCATGAGGATATCAACGTGCGCCATATCGATTTGGAATAATGATTCAGGATAGCGAATGTCGCTATCTTTTTTTGTAAGTTTACGGATTATTTCGTCAGGCGTTTACTGATGGCGCGCACAGGATACCAGACGGCGAGCCAGCCTACCAGCATGACGGTGATGAAAATGATGAGCACATCGGAATAATGTACGCTGACGGGATAAGCGTCGATAATAAAGTTCTCCGAGCCGCTACCCAGCCGTACGATTCCGAATTGCTGTTGCAGCCAGCAGAGCAACAATCCAATGATGATGCCGATGATGGCTCCTGCTGCGGAAATCATTCTGCCCTCAAAGAGGAATATCTGTGTAATCTGCTTATCGGTAGCACCCAGATTGCGCAGCGTGACGACATCGTCTTTCTTGTCGATAATCAGCATCGACAGCGAACCGATGATATTGAAACAGGCAACCATCAGGATAAAGGTCAGGAAGATATAGGCCATCACCTTTTCTATCTGCATGATGCGGAACGTATCGGCCTGCTGTTCGTAGCGGTCTTCTACCTTGTACTGGTCACCCACGATTTCTTGGATGTCTTTCTTTACACTGTTGATATCTGAACCGCTTTTGATCCTCAGTTCCAAAGATGAGATTTCCCCTTGCCGTTCAAAGATGCGGCTGGCGAAATCGAGCGAGGTGATAATATGTGCTTTGTCGTATTTGGCTTGTTTCACTTGGAAGACGACCCCAGGCGAAAGCAGCGAGTCTTCCACGAACCCCTCTGTGGGATTCGTCATATCCAACTGTCCTTCGTGACGAGGCGCAAAGATGTGCAGATAGTCGCGCCACTTCGTTCCTGTACCCAACGTCTGTGCCAATCGGATACCGATAACACCATATTCCAGATTGGCGGCATGCAGGTCGAAGACACCGTCGCCCACCAGGATATCCTTGATATTGACCAGATCTGTGATATTGTCATCTACGCCCTTGACCGTTACCATCTCCTGTTTGTCCTGATAAACGGCGAGCGCCTGGTCTTCCAGACAGTTGGTGGCTACCTCCACCGCCGTCAGCTGGCGCACCTTGTCCAACGCTGGTGCATCGGCAGGCATCGTCTTTCCTTTCGCTGGTACAATCTTCAGTTGTGGATCAAACGAGGTGAAGAAAGTGGCCACCAGATCGCTGAACCCGTTGAATACGCTCAGCGTCACCACTAGCGCCATCGTAGCCACAGCCACACCTACAGCGGAGATTCCGCTGATGATATTGATGGCGTGCGTGCTCTTCTTTGAGAACAGGTAGCGCTTGGCGATATAGAAGGGGAAGGTCATTTCTTCAGCAGTTCGTCAATCCTTTCGATATAGTCGAGCGAGTCATCGATGAAGAAGCGTAGTTCAGGGATGATGCGTACCTGATTACGGATACGCGTACCCAGTTCATAACGAATCGTCTTTTCACTCTTCTTGATATTCTCCAACAGCTCTTCCGCCTTCTCACTGGGGAAGATGCTGAGGTAGGCCGTACAGATGCTCAGGTCGGGCGACACCTTTGCACGTGTCACGCTCACCATTACTCCTCGCATCATGCGCGTCTGTCCTTGGAATATCTCTGCCAACTCTTTCTGTAAGAGTCTTGCAATCCTGTTTTGTCTTGTTTCTTGCATATCTTTTTTACTTTTTTACCCTTTTACTTTTTTACCTTTATCATCGTCAACCCATCACGCATGGGCAGGATAACCACCTCTACACGAGGGTCTTTTGCGATATAATCGTTAAACTCGCGAATGCCCAGCGTCTGCTGGTCGTGGTCGTATGCCGGATCACATACATGACCGTCCCACAAGGTGTTGTCGGCAAGGATAAACCCGCCTGGTCTCATCAGGGGCAATACCGCTTCGTATGTCTCCACATAGGTTCGTTTGTCGCCATCGATGAATGCCATATCGAACGTCATCCCAAGCTTGGGTGCTTCCGTGATGGCATCACCGATACGGAAATCAATGTATTCCGCCACAGGTGAGTTTTCTATCCAAGGGCGCGTAAACTCCTCCTGCTCATCATTGATCTCGAAGGTGATAATCTTTGGAGCGATTTCTTCTTTCTCATCGCTCTCTTCTTTCCCCTTTTTCCCTTCGTTCTCCTTCAGCCCCTCCGCCATACAGATGGCAGAATAGCCGCTGAACGTGCCCACCTCCAGGATATATTGCGGACGGATCATCTCTACCAGCATCTTCAACAAACGGCCTTGCAGGTGTCCACTTGCCATACGTCCGTGCAGCAACTGCACATTTGTGGCGCGCCAAAGCCGATACAGATAGTCTCCTTCCGGCTCTATATGGGAGAGGATGTAATTCTCAATTCTCAATTCTTAATTCTCATTTTTAATTTTTTCAACGCCTCCACCGCCAACCGGTAGCTGTCGAGTCCGAATCCTGCAATCACTCCTTTACATCCGGCACTAATGACAGACTGGTGCCGGAAATCCTCGCGCGCGTGTACATTACTTATATGTACCTCGATGACGGGCGTTTTCAGACTCCGAATACAGTCGAGCAGCGCGATAGACGTATGGGTATAGGCTCCTGCATTCAGCACAATGCCGTCATAGGTAAAACCCACTTCCTGCAATTTGTTGATCATCTCGCCCTCCACATTACTCTGGTAATATTCCAAAGTGATATCGGGGTATTGCTCACGCAGATTCTTCATACAGGTGTCCATCGTCTCATGACCATAGACTCCTGGTTCGCGGGTTCCCAACAGGTTCAAATTGGGACCATTCATGATGAGTATTTTCATTTTTCAAAGAAGTTTTGTACTTTTGCAGGGACAAAAGTAATTATTTTTATGTTAAAAGCCAAGAAAACCAATGCAGAATTTATGAAAGCCTTCCAACGCTACCTGAAGTTGGAACGGGGATATTCGCCCAATACCATTGAAGCATACATGCGTGATGTGGAGAAACTGGACAGTTATCTACAGGCAAACAACAAGGATATGCTGGATGTGAAACTTGACGACCTGGAGCATTTCTCTGCCACCCTGCACGACCTCGGTATAGCGGCATCGTCACAGGCACGCATCCTCAGCGGCATCCGTTCGCTGTATCGTTTTCTGGTGCTCGACGGCTACTTGAAAGATGACCCGACGGAACTCCTGGAATCACCTAAGACAGGCGACTACCTGCCAGAGGTGCTTTCTACAAGAGAGGTTGATATATTGGAGTCGGTCATCAGCACCTCCACCAAGGAAGGGGTACGCAACCGAGCTATTATCGAAGTGCTTTTCTCCTGTGGATTGCGCGTCTCGGAACTCGTCAACCTGAAAATCTCCAACCTCTATATAGAAGAAAGGTATGTGCGTATCATGGGCAAAGGTTCCAAGGAGCGATTAGTGCCCATCTCCGACAAGGCCATTGACGAACTGGAGCGATGGTTTGAAACGCGCAAACACGAGATCAAAGTCAAGCCGGGTGAAGAGGACTATGTCTTCCTGAACCGTCGTGGCTCACACCTCACCCGTACGATGATTCTCATCATGATCAAGGAATACGCTGCGATGGCGGGAATCAAAAAGACCATTTCGCCACACACTCTTCGCCATTCCTTCGCCACCTCGCTGCTCGAAGGCGGAGCTGATTTGCGTGCCATCCAAGCCATGCTGGGACACGAAAGCATCAGCACCACAGAAATCTATACCCACATCGATACAACCACCCTTCGACAGGAAATTTTGGAGCATCATCCACGAAATATCAAATAAAAAACAAGAAAACTACAAAAAAACGCCAAAACATTTGACGTTATTAGAAAAAATATATACTTTTGTAAACTTATTATTAGCAATCTTTATTATTAACCATGTTAAAACCATAAAATTATGATGAAAAAATTACGCTTTTTATTTGTAAGCCTGATGTTATTATTCTGTGGAAGCGTTTTCGCAGATGAGGCAGTATTCAATTTTACCACAGCTGATGGTCTGAAGGCAATGGGTGTTGCAGAAGCCAACATCCCGACAGTAGCTGCATCTGCAGATGCAGGTGTTGCATTTGAGACGACAGGTCCGTTCACTGTAAATGGAGTTTCCATTACTGCTACAGATGGTGGGTCTAACACATGTCGCATTTGGTCTCCTAAAGCCAATGATGGAACGAAGTACGATTTCCGTGTATATGGTTCAGCGACCAAGAAAGGAACCCTTACCATTGCTGCACCTACAGGAAAGGAAATTTCAAAGATTGTCTTTACAACCAACACTTGGAATGCGCCAACACCAAGTACTGGAAGTATCGCAGAAAAAGTATGGAGCGGTGTTGCTAATTCTGTAACATTTACACAGGAGGCTCAATGCCAGTACAAGACGATTACGGTTACTTTTGCTGACGCAGGTTCTGTTACCTCAAAGAAAGATGCTGGCTTGTCATTCTCTGAAACATCCGTAAAGGCTGTTGTTGGTGAAGAATTTACAGCTCCAACTTTGACAAAGGCTACTACTGCTGCTGTTAAATACTCATCTACTAATACCAAGGTTGCAACTGTTGAAGAAACTTCAGGTGCTGTAACTATCGTTGGTGCTGGTACTGCTAAGATTCGTGCTACTACGGAAGAAAACGATGAATACTATGCAGGACAGGCTGAATATCAGATTGAGGCGTCAGAACCAGTAAAAACCGAAGCATCTCTTCCTTATGAAGATCTTACTGCAGGACAGGGATCATTTACAATCGATAATGTTTCTCTCACAGATGGACTTACTTATGTATGGAAGTGGGATACCAGCAACAAGTACATGAAAGCATCTGCTTATGCTGGAGGTAATAAGGCATCAGAAAGTCATTTGGTTTCTCCAACAATTGACTTAGGTTCAGCTACTGCACCAACACTTTACTTCTCACAATGTATCAACAAGTATTTCGCAGATTATGCTAATGACGTGAAACTCTTGGTTGTCAAAGCAGATGAGTCAACTGCCGCACTTACGCTGACGGCTCCGACAATTACATCTGGAAACTGGTCAAGTTGGAAGGATGAGGAATTTGATCTCACTGCTTATGCAGGACAGAAAATTAAGATTAAATTCGTTTACACCTCTACTTCTACTGCAGCAGGTACTTGGGAAATCAAGAACTTCAAAGTTGCAGACAAGAATGCAGCTGGAGTTAATGCAGTTGTAACAGAGAAGTTCGACGCCAACGCTCCGATGTATAACCTCGCTGGTCAGCGTGTCAGCAAGGCATACAAGGGTGTCGTCATCCAGAACGGTCACAAATTCATCGTTAAATAAACGATAAGTATTGGATTTTATCATTTGCGTGGCAGCGGTTTTCCCTGCCACGCTTTTTTTGCAAAGAAAAAAATATTCTTATTCTCTTCGCTCAATCAAAATTTTGCACTAACTTTGCGACAGAATTAAAAACAAAACGATATGAAAATCTTCAATTTATTACGCCGTATAGTCCTTGTTTTGATGGGCACTTTGATTGTTAGTTTTGCATCTGCGCAAAGCGAATCAAACCCGAAAACGTCTGAGATGACAGCCGAAGAGCTGTTCCTGAAAGGAGATGCTTATTTCTTCGGACAGGGTGTGCCTGCAAATTATCGTGAGGCGATGCGCTGGTACAAGAAAGCAGCCGAGAAAGGTCATACCGGAGCGATGTTCAATATCGGGTTCATGTATCAGTTTGGTCTTGATGTCGCCATTGACGACCATCAAGCGATGAAATGGTACAAAAAAGCAAAGGATCAGGGAAATTTGGATGCGTTGGTCAACATCGGCTACATGTATGAACACGGGCAAGAAGTAAAGACTGACTACACGCAAGCCATGAACTGTTTCCAGGAGGCCGCCGACCAAGGCCATGCTTGCGCAATGGTTAACATCGGAGCCATGTATGAAGAGGGTCTCGGCGTCGCCAAAAACATGAGTGAAGCCGAAGAGTGGTACCAAAAAGCTGCCTCCCTAGGCAACACCAAAGCTCAATACTACTTAGAAAGACCCTAGCCCTCCTAGAATCTCTCTTAGATTCCCTAGATCCTCCTAGGTTTTCCTAGAATTTCCTAGATTCCCTAGGTCCTCCTAGGCCCTCCTAGAATTATCAACAAACCCCATCAACATATGAAAAAGAAGATTTTCTATTGGATGCTTGCCGCCATCCTTATCTGCGGCGCAACAGCAGTAAGTATCTCACTGATTGCCTGTAACGAGGCGAACGCCCAAGAAAATCCCACGCCGAAGGTAGTATCAACCGAGCTGATACGTACCTCGCAGAGTTGGGACGGCGTGGAACTGCCCGACTATTTCCAGGGCCGCCCCGAACTGGTGGCTGTGAAATATGAGTTCCCTGCCGGTCAGAAACTGGGCTGGCACCACCATCCTGTGATGAACTACGGTGTGTTGGTGCAGGGCGAGCTGACCATCATCGGACTGGATGGCAAGGAGAAGACCGTGCATGAGGGCGAAGCCGTCGTCGAGATGGTGAACACCATCCATCATGGCGAGAACCGCGGTACAAAGCCCGTCATCCTTTATATGTTCTATCTCTCGCAGGAAGGACTACCTCTCGCCGTCCAGCATCCAGAGATTAAGTTGGATTAATTCCTGACGAAATCAATCAAGGGGAGCCATGTGCTCCCTTTTTTCGTTTGTCCTCACTTATTTCATAAAAAACTCACACTCGAAAAAGAAATAATGCTTTCTTTTTACTCGCTTAATCGTTTTTTTCGTACCTTTGCCCCCATGAAAGAAACGATTAGGGATTTTGAGATTATGGCGCCTGTGGGGTCGCGGGAGTCGTTGGCTGCAGCCATCAAGGCGGGAGCGGGGTCGGTGTATTTCGGCATCGGACAGCTGAATATGCGCAGTCATTCGGCGAACCACTTTACCATCGACGACCTGCATGAGATTGCGGAGGCGTGTAAGGCGCACGACATCAAGACTTACCTGACGGTGAACACCATTATCTACGGTGAGGACCTGGCGACGATGCGTGAAATCATCGATGCTGCTAAGGAGGCGGAGATCTCTGCCGTCATCGCCAGCGATGTGGCGGTGATGACCTATTGCAACAAGGTGGGTGTAGAGGTGCACCTCTCGACGCAGCTCAACATCTCGAATATCGAGGCGCTGAAGTTCTATGCACAGTTTGCTGATGTGGTGGTGCTGGCGCGCGAACTGAAACTGGAACAGGTGGCCGATATCTACCGACAGATTCAGGAACAGCAGATCAAAGGTCCGAAGGGTGAGCTGATTCGCATCGAGATGTTCTGTCACGGAGCACTCTGCATGGCGGTCAGCGGCAAGTGTTATATGAGTCTGGCCGACAGCGGGCGCTCAGCCAATCGTGGCGAGTGTATCCAGATCTGTCGCCGTTCGTATATCCTCACTGATGCTGAGACGGGCAACGAGATTGAGGTGGACAACAAATACCTGATGAGTCCGAAGGACCTGAAGACCATCCGTTTTATCGACAAGCTGATGAAGGCTGGTGTGCGCGTCTTCAAGATTGAGGGACGGGCACGCGGACCGGAATATGTCTATACGGTGGTGAAAGCGTATAAGGAGGCGATAGCGGCAGTATTGAGCGACCAAACGACGACCCCACCCCTTCCCTCCCAAGGGGAGGGCTTCCCAAACGACCAAATAAAAAAATTCTCCGAGGAGCGGAAGGACGAGTGGGACCGTCAGTTGGCGACCGTCTTCAATCGTGGTTTCTGGGACGGATACTATCAGGGACAGCGCCTGGGCGAATGGAACAAGAGCTACGGCTCGAATGCAACAGAGAAGAAGCAGCTGGTGGGGAAGGTGGTCAAATACTTCTCGAAACTCGGTGTGGCTGAAATCGCTGTGGAGGCTTCCACCTTCGTCAAAGGTGAGCGGATGCTGATTACCGGTCCTACGACGGGTGCCCTGTGGCTGACTGCCGACGAGATTCACAACGATGACGGCAATCCTGTCGATGAGGCTCCGCAGCACCAACGCGTGTCGATTCCTGTGCCGGAGAAGGTCAGACCGAATGATAAGGTGTTTAAGTTAATTTCTGGAGAGAAGGAGTAAGGAGAGAAGGAGTAAGAATATGACTATCAACGAAATACAAGACGAGGTAATCGAGGAGTTCGAAGGTTTTGACGACTGGATGGACAAATACCAGATGCTCATCGATTTGGGTAATGATTTAGAGCCGTTAGAGGCGCAGTATAAAACAGAGCAGAACCTCATCGACGGCTGTCAGAGCCGCGTATGGGTACAGTGCGACCACGAAGACGGCAAGCTGGTGTTTACCGCCGACAGCGATGCGCTGATTACGAAGGGTATCATTGCTCTGCTCATTCGTGTGTTGAGCGGTCATACACCGCAGGAGATTCTCGACAGCGACCTGTACTTCATCGAGCGTATCGGATTGAAGGATCATTTGTCACCGACTCGTTCCAACGGTCTGCTCTCAATGGTGAAGCAGATTCGGGCATACGCAATGGCGTATTCAATGGTTAAGGGTTAATGGTTATTGGTTAATGAGATGCGGAAATTACGGACGATAGAGATGAACCGCCTGACGGTGGAAGAGTTCAAGGCATCCGAAAAGGTGCCGCTCATCGTTGTATTAGACGATGTACGGTCGTTGTATAATGTCGGTTCCGTCTTCCGAACGGGCGACGCCTTCCGTATTGAAGCCATCTATCTGTGCGGCATCACGGCGACGCCTCCTCACAACGAAATCCACAAGACGGCGCTCGGAGCCGAAGACAGCGTTGACTGGCGCTATTTCAACACGGCGGATGAGGCTGTGGAGGAACTGCAGCGCAACGGTTATTTCGTCTATGCGGTGGAACAGGCTGAGGGCAGCACAAAACTGCAATCTCTTTCCAACACGCAATTTCCTCCCCTAAGCAGGGGAGGTCAGGAGGGGTCTTTCGCCATCGTCTTGGGCAACGAGGTGAAGGGTGTCCACCAGAGTGTGGTCGATCTATGTGACGACTGCCTGGAGATACCGCAATATGGTACGAAGCACTCGATGAATGTCAGTGTGACGGCCGGCATCGTCATCTGGGAGTTTGCGAGAAATCTAAAAAGCCTATAAGCCCCCCTCCAGCTCCCCTCTTCAGGGGGAGAGATAAAAAAGGAAAGTAGTTAAAAAGTAAAAGAGGATGCATTTGATGCACCCTCTTTTTTATATTGCCGTAAGCGGCAACGACTTAGAACATTTCCTCAGGCAGGTTGAATTCTTTCTTCATTTCTTCCTGGAATGCTTTGTCGTCCATGACTTTCTTTGCTGTAGGATTCTTCTCGGCAATCTCCATGAATTCCTCCATAGCCTTTGTCAATGGCTCGAACTCCTTCTGCTTAGCCTCAGCCTCTTCCATCAGCTTTGCAGCAGCAGCCAACTTTGCAGCATCTTCGCCACCTTCAGCTTCCTTCATCTTGGTCTCCACGTCTTTCATCCAGTCGATCATCGGCTTAGCACCTGTGAACAGGTCCTTAATAGCCTCTTTCCACTGAGCTTCATCCCATTTTGCACCTTCTGCCTTAGCCTTGGCAACAAGCTCCTGTAAGTCAACTTTCTTGTCTTTGCTGCAAGAAACCATACCGATACCCATGCAGAGCACGAACATTGCAATCACTAATTTTTTCATTGTCTTTTCTTTGTTTTTAGTTAATAATTAGGTTTTACCGCTGCAAATGTAAAGATTAAATTTGGAATTAACAAATTTTTATTTATATTTTTATTTCAAATACTCCCCGAAATCCGTCAAGCGCATATCGCCCTTTCTGAGGAAGGTATCGTGGAAAGCGAGGGCTGCACGCATGTGCTGGGGCTGATGACCCACTGGTGCAATGTGCTCCAGATAGTCGCGCAACAGCGGTTTGTAGTCGGGATGCGCACAGTTCTCGATGATTTCGTGTGCCCGATGAACAGGACCCTTGCCGCGCAGGTCGGCAACACCCTGTTCGGTCACAATGATATCGACATCGTGCTCGGTGCTGTCCACGTGGCAGCACATCGGAACGAGCGACGAAATCTTGCCGCCCTTAGCCGTCGAAGGTGTGGTAAAGATAGAGATGTATCCGTTGCGTTCGTAGTCGCAAGAGCCGCCGATGCCGTTCATCAGGGCCGAGCCGCACACATGACTGGAGTTCTCGTTGCCGTAGAGGTCGCACTCCAGCGGCGTGTTGATGGCGATGACACCCAGTCGTCTGATCACCTCCGGTGAGTTGGCAATCTCGCTCTGACGGATGGTGAGATGTTTCGAGAAATAGTCCATGTTGGCATATACCCGCTGCAAAGCCTCGTTGGTCACCGTCATCGCAGTGGCCGACGCATAGCCGATGCGGCCCTCCAGCATATAGTCGATAGCGGCATCCTGTACCACTTCCGAATAGACGTTGAAACGGGGAATCAGCTTACTCGTTCCCAGCGCTTTCAGCACCGCATTGCCCGTTGCGCCCACACCGCTTTGTATCGGCAGGAACTGTTTAGGAATACGGCCGCACTTCATATCGTTGGCCAGCAAGTCGGCAACATGATGACCGATGGCCATAATCTCATCGTCAGGTTCCTTGAAGGCGCGCGCCTCCTCAGGGATATTGCTCTCGATGACGCCCACAATCTTCTTCGGATCGATGCTCACATAGTCCTTGCCGATGCGGTCGTAGGGTGAATGGATATCCATCACCTCGCGATTGTCCCACACCTCTCGCGGCTCCCAGGTGTCGTGCAGATAACGGGAGTTGGGGTTATGGAACTGGTTGTGCTCGATGACCTCCGGCTGATGTCAGGTAGGCACGACATTCATGTTCGCCTTCTTCCATATCGCTCACCTCGATAATCGCCCAATCTACTTCTCCATAGAAACCGCGGCGCAACCGCTCAGCCATGTGTCCCAGGTGCATATCCTCGTATTCCACCTCACCCAGATTCGTGTGGGTGCGGAAGTCCTTGTTCGTAGAGAATGGTGCACGGAACCGCAGCGCATGAGCCGCCGCCATATCGCCCTCTACACTCTGACAGGAGGAGGCACCAGTGAGGATGCCCACACCGAACTCCTGTCCCTGTTCGTGCAGTTTGATTGCGCGTTTCGACAGTTCACGGAAGATGGCTTTCGGATTGCCGTTGGGCGTAAATCCCGACAGCGCCATCATATCTTTATCCTTAATCATAGCAGCTGCCTCAGCCGCCGTAATTCGTCTGTATGACATATTTTTAATCAATTTTGTCGGCAAAGATACAAAATAATTATGAAATTTCGTACCTTTGCACCATAATTTCAAAAAAGATGAAGAGACACCTATTATTATTAGGTATACTGACTATCTTTGCCTTGCCCCTCTCGGCACAAGACAAATACTGTACCAGCTACGGCGACTACCTGATGGGCAACTGGCAGGAAGTAGCGGGGACGGTGACGCTGAGAAGTGAGCGCGACAACCGCCTGGCCTACACGTTGCAGAGCGACGACAAACGGCTGCGGAAGGTGTTGCGCAAGAATGCGTTCTGTCTGAGACACCAGGGCGACCTCTATCTGAACCTCCGCAACTCGAAATGTTTCGATGAGGTTTTCGTCAAGGCCTACGAACTGGCAGGCGGAAAACTCCTGTTTGCCCGTCCTGATGTTACTCGCACACCAGGAGGCATCTATGTAGGTTATGGCGACCGCGCTGTTCCCTTTTCCATACGCGGATTCAAGAGTAAGTCGAAACTCGAAAACCTGGTATGTTATATGATACAGGATATGGGAAGTGACAGTCAGAACATCAACTTCTTCAAGGTTACAGAAGAGGTGATGCGCCAACTGCTCTTAGGACAGGAAGAGTTGTGGAACGAGTATCAGCAGTTGGATGCGAAACGACGCGACGATGCTGATGTCGTCATCGACTTCCTGACACGAGGAGGAAAGATATAGAAGGCCTCCCCCTAACCCCCTCCTGAAGGAGGGGGGATGAGGATGAGAATGAGAATGAAAAATTGAAAAATAGAAGAAATGATGAACCAGACATTATTGATTTATAATACCCTTTCGCGACAGAAAGAACGTTTCGAACCCCTTCATGCCCCCAATGTCGGCATGTACGTCTGCGGTCCCACCGTCTATGGCGATCCGCATCTGGGACACGCCCGTCCGGCTATCACCTTCGACCTGCTGTTCCGTTACTTGAAGCATCTCGGCTATAAGGTGCGCTACGTCCGCAATATCACCGACGTTGGCCACCTGGAGCACGATGCCGACGAAGGCGAAGACAAGATTGCCAAGAAAGCACGACTCGAACAGCTGGAGCCGATGGAGATCGCACAGTACTATACCAACCGCTACCATCAGGCGATGGAAGCACTCAACGTACTGCCACCCAGCATCGAGCCGCACGCCACCGGACACATCATCGAACAGGAGGAGCTGGTGAAGGAAATCCTCGCAAATGGTTTTGCTTATGAGTCTAACGGCAGTATCTATTTCGATATTGAGGCGTATAATAATAGGGGCAAGGAGCAAGGAGGCAAGGACTACAGATATGGTATTCTTTCTGGCCGTACCTTAGAGAATATCAAGGATGCCAGCCGCGAACTCGACGGCGTGGGCGAGAAGCACAACCAGGCCGACTTCGCCCTGTGGAAGAAAGCATCACCCGAACACATCATGCGCTGGCCCAGTCCCTGGAGCGACGGTTTCCCCGGTTGGCACTGCGAGTGTACCGCGATGGGCCGCAAGTACCTCGGCCGACAGTTCGATATTCACGGCGGCGGCATGGACCTCGTCTTCCCTCACCACGAGTGTGAGATAGCACAGGCTGTAGCCTCACAGGGCGAGCCGATGGTAAAATACTGGATGCACAACAACATGATTACCATCAACGGACAGAAGATGGGTAAGTCGCTGGGCAACTTCATCACCTTGGAGCAGTTCTTTACTGGCAGCCACGAGAGTCTGGAGAAACCCTATTCACCGATGACGATCCGTTTCTTCATCCTTTCAGCTCACTATCGCGGCACCGTTGACTTCTCCAACGAAGCACTCCTCGCCAGCGAGAAAGGTTTGGAGAAACTCATGAATGCCATCAGCGACCTCGACCGCATCCAACCTGCCGACAGCTGCGATGCCGACACCGAGCGTATCGTCAAGGCTTTGCGACAGAAGTGCTACGATGCGATGAACGACGACCTCGCCACACCGCAGGTTATCAGCCACCTCTTCGAAGCTTGCAGCGTCATCAACAAACTCATCGACCACAAAGCCACCATCTGTGCAGCGTGTCTGCAAGAACTCAAGGAAACCATGCACCTGTTTGCAGAAGACATTCTCGGACTGTCTGGCAACAAGGGGCAAGGAGCAGGGGGCAATGGGCAAGCCTCTCCCTCCCGCGAAGAGGCCTTCGGAAAAGTTGTCGATATGGTTTTGGAGTTACGTGCCAAAGCCAAAGCTGACAAAGACTGGGCTACCAGCGACAAGATTCGCGATGAACTTGCTGCCCTCGGCTTTGAGGTCAAAGATACCAAGGATGGTGTTACGTGGAAGTTGAATAAGTAATCAGAATTTCCATTGCACCTGCAACTCAAGATCCGTCATACTGGAACGGTCGATTTGCTGCAATCCGCTTGATATATGGTCACGATCGAAATAATCGGTCGTGGCCATTTTCATGAGTACCATCAGGTTTCTGCTGATATGCGCCTGACCCACTATCGCCAACCTGATACCCTTACCGTAGAAAGAAGGGAAAGAATAGGCGTAGAGGGGTCCGCGCTCATAGAGATAGACGCGCGAATTGTAGTCTTTCGTATGGAAATAGCCAACGGTGCCGATGAGTTTCAGCCATTTGTTCCCCCACTCCACATTCTGTGAAAGCATATAGCCGAACGAACGTTCCTTGTAGTCACTCAGTGCAATATCGGCTTGGCTCTTCAACAGCCAACTGTGCTGGTCGTCATAGGTGAAAACGAGTCGGCCGCGATGGGTGATATCATCGGCGAGGGCGGTCTTCTTGGCATTGTCCTTCTGGCGCATCACCAGACGGTAGCGTGCGAGAACGGCCGTATGCTTGCTGGTGTATTTCACCTGCAGGAAGTTGTCCCAGGCATGCGAGGCCTCGCTAATCTGGTATTTCGGCCAGGGGAAATAGGCATAGTCGCTATAGGCTGACACCTGCCAATGACGGTTTACGCGCCAGTCGGCTCCGACATAGACCCCACTCTCATTCTGCACCTTTCCGCCACTGCTGAAACTCTGTGCCGACGGTGCGTGGTATCGATAACTGTAATAGCGTTGCAACACCATCAGCGTCAGGTTGCTGACGGGCAGGTAGGAAAGGCTGTTGATGGTGGCGATGCCGCCGCCGTCGCCTGTGGCGGTCTCTCCGCTGACGGAAAACCGGTGGTGCGTATAGCTGTAGTCGATGCTGGCATTCCAAAAGCGGTTGCCCTGTGGGTATATTTCCTTATATTGCTGCGTCAGCGTGGGTTCCAATGGTTTACTGTAAGCGATATAGACGCCCGTCACCCCGATCTTGAAAGCCTTGTAGGAATAGCGGATGTTGCCGCCACCGATGGTTTGTGAGGCATTGTGTTTGCGCCGCATCTCGCTCTCTGTACGGTGGTAGCCGGATGTGAGCAGTGTGGCGATGCCGTTGCCGTCGCTGGTCAGCGTGGCATCGATTTTCCGCCAGGAGAAAAAAGCTGTCAGGTCGAGACCTTTCATCAGCGTAATGGTGGCGGCGGCACCTTGCAGAAAGGATGCTTCCATGCGCGAGGTGTTGGGGCGGATGACATTCGACGAGCGTCCTAACGATGTCAGGGTGGCAATCTTTCCCAAATAGAAGTCATTGTTCATCACCAACCCCATACCCGTATGGATTTTGTATTGCCCCACCGCCAACGTCTTCAGACAACCCAGTTTGCGCAGCACCACATAGAAAGCGTAATGGTCGTAACCCAAGTTGTTGCCGCCAGAGAAAAACGGCTCGCCGGCATCTTGTGCACCCATCAGACCGGCTTTCACATACTCGCCGTATTGGAAGGTGTAGCGCAGCGAGTGTTTGTAGGGATAGCCTAAATATCCGTCATTGTCGCCGTGCCGTTTATAAAAAGGTATCTTACCAGTAGCCATCAGTTCGTGGCGACCGTATTTGGCGATGGTCTTCAACGAGGGAAACCCTTTCTGCGGCTCTTTCAGGCAAACGAAATATTGCAGCAGTCGTCTGCGGTGCGGATCCAACGACTCTATCATAGCCAGCTCGCCCAATGATTTCATGCCGCCGTATTTGTCGATGTACTCGTACAGTTCTTCAATTTGCTGGGCCGTGAGGAAAGGAATGCGCTCTAAGTCCTCACGGGTAGCCGTATTCAGGTTGATGGGTTGCAACTCCAGTTCACTCAACACTTCGTAGGCATCTTCCCATCCGTCGGTGTCGGCATCGTCTATTGTCGTCCACTCTGTGAACGCTTGCTCCCAGTCGTGCATCGTCTGGGCATGACCATACAGGCATAATATGCCCATGATCAAAAGTATTAGATTTCTTCTTCTCATTTGTTTAGATTATATTCGCTTGCAAAAATACAATAATGACGATATTCATGCAAGAAAAACTATTTAATTTTGTGAAAAAATCGTGGGCAGTTCAGAAATAATCCGTATTTTTGCCGACGTAATGGAGAAAAGAACAGTTATCATCGCACTGATGCTCGCTGTGGCCTTCATCGGAAAGGCGCAGAGCGACAGACCTGGCTATGTCAATCCGGAGGACAGACAGATTGATATGGACAACCCGACATTCGTGCCGATGGTGAAGGTGGGCGAGGTGGAATACGACGGCGACACGATACAATATGTGGAACTGAACAAGATATACGTCTATCCGGAGCCGCAGTTCGAGAATGCGAAGCAGCGGCAGGAGTACAACCGACTGGTGTATAATGTGAAGAAGGTGCTGCCCATCGCGAAGGAAGCAAACAAAATCCTGATCGAGACATACGAATACCTGCAGACGCTGCCGGACAAGAAGTCGAAGGATGAACACATGAAAATCGTGGAGAAGAGTATCAAGAAGGAATATACGCCGCGCATGAAGAAACTGACGTACTCGCAAGGGAAACTGCTGATCAAACTGATTTTCCGCGAGTGCAACTCGTCGTCGTACAACCTGATACAGGCATTCCTGGGACCGGTGAAAGCGGGTTTCTACCAAGCATTTGCCTGGACGTTCGGGGCGAGCCTGAAGAAGAGTTATGACCCGGAGGGCGTGGACCGCCTCACGGAACGGGTGGTGCTGCAAGTAGAAGCAGGGCAGCTGTAGGGGAGGTCGAAGGACTAAGGTCTAAGGTCGAAGGACTAAGGCTGAAGGTTGAAGGAACAAACCAATAATAAACTTAAATTTATATAACAATGAAAAAGCTGTTGATGGGCCTGTTGATGGCCATAATGGGATGTGCGGAAATGAACGCACAGACACTGTCAGTGTATATCCACGACAACGTAGGAAAGTTTACAAACGTGCGGCAGCAGCCTAACGGAAAAGTTGCGGACCGTATTCCTGTCAACGCCAGCGCAATGCTGGAAGTGGAAACTCCCAAGAACGGATGGTGGAGAATCGTTGGCAACTGCTACGACGGCATCCTCAAGGATGATTTCGAGGTGGTGAAGCTGAAGGGATCGAAGACCGGCTACTGGGTGCACTATTCCTGCATCGGCGTATCGACACGCAACTACGGCGGACAGCACCTGTTCCTGCGCAACAGTCCAACGGCAAAAGCACGGGTGGTCTATACCATCAAGGAGGAAACGGTACTGCGACCCGTTGAGATCAAAGGCGACTGGGTGAAGGTGAAGACCGTTGACGGCAAGGCAACCGGATGGATTGAGCGCGAATGGCTGTGCGGTAATTCCGTTACGAATTGCTGCTGAGAGATGTGACAGGTACCAGTTCCTGTCATATTCGTTAGATTTGCGGGGTAATGAAAGATTAATTTTGAGAAATTTTTCAGCAACACCCCACCTAAAAGGATGAAAATTAAAAAGGTAAAAAACAAAAGCATAGCTTTCGGTCATCAAAAGCATACCTTTTGGAGGGTAAAAGGCCACCTTTCGGAGAGTAAAAGCATAGCTTTTGCAAGCGCATTTCTTTCATCTTAGTTGCCGAATAGCCTGAAGAGCCTGTCTACTTTCTGCGAAATAACGTAAAAATGACACTTGAAAGAGGAAAAGATGGGGAAAAAGGGGCGGAAAGTTGCACAATATAGGGTGCTTTGTGCAAGAAGTGGTGCTTTTTTCCACAAAATATTTGCATAATTAAAGATTTCTTTGTTCCTTTGCACCCGAATTTTTGATTAGAATATTATTTATAAACATTTTAAAAAGAAACTATTATGTCAGAAATTGAAAGCAAAGTTAAAGCTATTATTGTAGAAAAACTTGGTGTTGATGAAGCTGAGGTTAAGCCAGAGGCAAGTTTCACAAACGACCTGGGTGCTGACTCACTGGATACAGTAGAGCTGATCATGGAATTCGAGAAGGAATTTGGTATCTCTATTCCTGATGACAAGGCTGAGAAGATTGCTACTGTAGGTGATGCTATCTCATACATCGAGGAGAACGCAAAATAATATTTTGTAATACAACACGTATTTTTGAGGTTATAAGGTTGATTAACCTTGTAACCTCATTACCTTTTTAATAAATTTATGGAACTTAAAAGAGTTGTTGTAACAGGTCTTGGTGCCGTTACGCCTCTTGGCAATAATGCCGAAGAGACTTGGAAAAACCTCCTTGCAGGTAAGAGCGGAGCAGGCCCTATTACACTTTTTGATGCATCCATGTGCAAAACCCAGTTTGCCTGTGAGGTAAAGGGGTTGGACATCAACGAATATATTGACCGAAAAGATGCCCGCAAACTGGACCGTTACACACAGTTGGCAATGGTTTCAGCTATCCAGGGTGTTGCTGACGCAGGCCTCGATCTGGAAAAGGAAGACAAGAACCGCATCGGTGTTGTCTATGGCGTAGGTATCGGTGGTATCCGTACTTTCGAGGAGGAAGTGAAATATTATGGCAAGAACGAGGAGAACGGTCCGAAGTTCAGTCCTTTCTTCATTCCGAAGATGATTGCCGACATCGCCGCAGGTCATATCTCAATCCATTTCGGTTTCCACGGTCCTAACTATACCACTACGAGTGCTTGTGCCTCATCAAGCAACGCTTTGGCTGACGCCTTCAACCTACTTCGTCTGGGCAAGGCAAATGTCATTGTTGCCGGTGGTGCTGAGAGCGCTATCTGTATGTGTGGTATCGGCGGTTTCAATGCAATGAAGGCTTTGTCAACCCGCAACGACGAACCGGAGAAGGCCAGCCGTCCGTTCAGCGCCAGCCGCGACGGATTCATCATGGCAGAAGGTGCCGGCTGTCTGATTCTTGAGGAACTGGAGCACGCGAAGGCTCGTGGTGCGAAGATCTATGCAGAGATGGTCGGTGACGGCGAGAGTGCTGACGCTTACCACATCACTGCCAGCCATCCGGAAGGTCTGGGTGCGAAGCTGGTGATGCAGGCTGCTTTGGCAGATGCACAGATGAAGCCTGAAGACATTGACTACATCAATGTTCACGGTACCAGCACACACGTGGGTGACATCTCAGAGGCGAAAGCCATCAAGGAAGTATTCGGCGATGCAGCATACAAGCTGAATATCTCATCGACGAAGTCAATGACAGGTCACCTGTTAGGTGCTGCCGGTGCAGTAGAGGCAATGGCCTGTGTACTGTCCGTCAAGAATAATATCATTCCTCCAACGATCAACCACGAGGAGGGCGATGAAGATCCTGAAATCGACTACAAGCTGAACTTCACGTTCAACAAGGCTCAGGAGCGCGAGGTTCGTGCTGCAATGAGCAACACGTTCGGTTTCGGCGGTCATAACGCATGTGTTATTTTCAAGAAATATGCTGAATAACATCATAGGCAGAATAAAGCTCCCTTTCCGCAAGGAGAAGGAGCTTTATTTGTCTTTATACAAAATCACAGGCCAATTTCCCCGCAATATCCGCTACTACAAGGTTGCCTTCGTGCACAAGAGTGTAGCGCGCCGTACGCTAAAGGGAAAACCATTGAACAATGAGCGTCTTGAGTTTTTGGGCGATGCCATTCTCGATGCCATTGTGGGCGATATCGTCTTCAAGCGTTTTCCCGGCAAGAAAGAAGGTTTTCTGACGAACACCCGCTCAAAGTTGGTACAGCGCAGTACACTGAACCGTCTCGCCAAAGAGATGGGTATCACGCGGTTTATCCAGTCGAGCAGTTCTCCTGCTACACACAACAGTTATATGGCAGGAAATGCGTTTGAGGCGTTGGTAGGTGCTTTGTATTTGGATCACGGCTACGATGCGTGTATGAAGTTTATGGAAAAGCGCATCCTGGGCGAACTGATCAACATTGAAAAGGTAGCCTATAAGGAAATCAACTTCAAGTCGAAGTTGCTGGAATGGGCGCAGAAGAACCGCATCAAACTTGAATACCGTTTGCTGGAAGAGAAGACCGACGGGAAAAACAATCCTGTATTCCATTATGAGGTGGTCATCGAGGGTATCAAGGGTTGTAATGCCACCGGTTTTTCGAAGAAGGAGAGTCAGCAGCTGGCCTCCAAGCAGACCTTGGAGAAACTGAAGAAAGAACCCTATTTCCTGGACAGTATCTTTGCGGCGAAAGCCGACAGAACCAAGATGGAGGAAGGTCCGGTTATCCTGGTTCCGGACATCGATCCGTTTCCTGCCATGCGGAAAAGGGCTGATGAAGAAACCGTGCAGCCGAAGATTGCTGTAAAGAAGGAAATCACCGTTGAGCAGAAAGATGAATTCGACCTGAGCGATATCACCCATCAGGAAAAGACGCAGGCGGAAATCATTGAAGCTGCCGAGAATGCGGCGTATGCGGTAAATTAAAAGATCCACCCCTACCCCATCCCGACCTAAGGTCGCCCTCCCGTAGCCTTCCCCTGAAGGGAGTGGGAAAGAAGAAGTTAAGGAAGTTAAAGTTGTTAAAGAAGTTAAGCCGATGAGTATAACAAGTATTGTTGGAAAGGCATTCTACGGTCGTCAGAAGGAGTTGGAGAAACATTTCCTTCATGGCGAGGAACTGCAGGCCGACGTATTGAGATATCTGCTTTCTCGTGCGAAAGAAACGGAATATGGTCGTCAGCACCTGTTTGGCACCACGAAGTCGTACGAGGAGTTTGCACAGAATGTGCCCGTCAACTCCTATGAGGAGCTGAAAGGCGACATCGACCGGATGCGCCGCGGGGAGAAGAATATCCTTTGGCCAGGACAGGTGAAATGGTATGCGAAATCATCTGGCACCACCAACGATAAGTCGAAGTTTATCCCTGTTTCTGCCGAGGGCTTGCAGCAGGTTCACTATATGGGTGGAAAAGACTCTGTGGCCTTCTATCTGAAGAACAACCCCAAGAGCCGGCTGTTTGACGGCAGGGCCTTGATTCTGGGCGGCAGTCATTCGCCGAACTATAACCTTCCCAACAGTCTGGTGGGCGACCTCAGTGCGATTCTCATCGAGAACATCAACCCGTTGGCCAATTTCGTGCGTGTACCGAAGAAACAGACGGCGCTATTGTCTGATTTCGAGGTGAAGCGTGAGCGCATCGCCCGCGAGACGATGAACAAGAATGTGACCAATATCTCCGGCGTTCCCTCGTGGATGATGTCGGTATTGGTAAGGGTATTGGAACTGACGGGCAAGCAGCATCTGGAAGAGGTGTGGCCGAATCTGGAGGTATTCTTCCACGGCGGCATCGCCTTCGGTCCTTATCGCAACCAGTATGAGCAAATGATTACCAAGAGCGACATGCATTATATGGAGACATACAATGCCAGTGAGGGTTTCTTTGGTATTCAGAACGACCCGACCGATGCGTCGATGTTGCTGATGCTCGACTATGGTGTGTTCTATGAGTTTATCCCGATGGAGCATTTCAATGAAGCGCTGATTGGCACTGACGAGATGAACCAGTATGTGGTGCCGTTGAGCGGTGTAGAGATCGGCAAGAACTATGCGATGCTGATTTCCACATCCTGCGGTCTGTGGCGTTATGTCATCGGCGACACCATCAGCTTCACCTCGAAGAATCCGTATAAGTTTATCATCACCGGTCGTACGAAGCATTTCATCAATGCCTTTGGTGAGGAGCTGATTGTCGATAATGCTGAGAAAGGACTCCTCTATGCTTGTCAGCAAACGCAGGCAGAGGTGTCGGAATATACGGCAGCACCCGTCTATATGGACGGCAATGCGAAATGCCGCCATCAGTGGCTGATAGAGTTTAACAAGGCACCAGCCGACATCCAGGAGTTTGCCCACCTGTTGGACAGCAAGCTGCAGGAGATCAACAGCGACTACGAGGCTAAGCGCTTCAAGGATATCACCCTGCAGCCGCTGGAGATTGTTCAGGCACGCACGAATCTGTTTAACGACTGGCTCAAGCTGCATGGCAAACTGGGCGGTCAGCATAAGATTCCCCGTCTGTCGAATAGTCGCAAGACCATTGATGAGTTGTTGGAGATGAATGAAAGCCCCCTCTAAATCTCCCCTGGGGGAGACTATGAGTAAGGAGATGAGGAGTAAAGAGATGAGGAATTTTGCGAACATATTCTCAAGGTACGCCGCACTATACATTTTGATGTTGGTGTGGATGCTGTCATCTTGCGCCCGTATGGGCAGTCCTGATGGCGGATGGTATGATGAGTTTCCGCCGAGAGTCGTCTCCACATCGCCAGCTGATAAGGGTACAGATGTGCACTCCAAGAAGATTACCATTACCTTCGATGAATACGTGAAAATTGACAACCCTTCTGAAAAAGTGGTGATCTCTCCTCCACAGTTGGAACAGCCTGAAATCAAGGCACAAGGCAAACGTATTGTAGTTGCTTTGAAAGACTCGCTGATAGACAATACCACCTATACCATCGACTTCTCGGATGCCATCAGCGACTTCACAGAAGACAATCCGATGGGCAATTATGCCTATACGTTCTCCACAGGCGACCATATCGATACATTACAGATATCAGGAACGGTAGTCGAAGCAGAGAACCTGGAACCCGTCAAAGGTATTCTGGTGGGCTTGTATGCCATCAACGATGTCATCGATCCGGCAACAGGAAAACCTGTCAGCGATGAGGCATTCAAGGGAACAGACACCTTGTTTACCACACAGAAATTCCTGAGGGTCAGCCGTACCGACAGTCGTGGACATTTCGTCATCAAAGGTATTGCGCCCGGCAGTTACCGTGTGTATGCCCTTCAGGATATGGACGGCGACTATGCATACAAGCAGAAGGCGGAAAAGATTGCGTTCAATCATGACGTCATCGTGCCAACATTCAAACCCGACACCCGCCAGGATACCATCTGGCGCGACTCGTTGCATATCGAAAACATCATTCCTGTCGGCTATACGCATTTCCTTCCTGACGATATCGTGCTGAAGGCGTTTACGGAAGAGCAGACAAACCGCAATTTCATCAAATATGAACGCAAGGAAGCCGACAACTTTACGCTGTTTTTCACTTACGGGAGTCCTGAGCTGCCTGAAATCAGAGGATTGAACTTCGACGATTTCGATGCGTTCCTGATTGAGGCGAACGAGAAGAAGGACACCATTACCTATTGGCTGAAAGACACGACGCTCGTCAACCAAGACACCTTGCTGGTGCAGATGAAGTATATGATGACTGATACTTTAGGTGTATTGGTACAGCAGAACGACACCCTGCAGATTCTCGCCAAACTGCCTTATGAGAAGCGACAGAAGCTGGCGGCAGAGGAGTATGAGAAATGGCAGAAGAAACAGGAGAAGCTGAAGAAGCAGAATAAACCCTACCAGGAACAGATGCCGCCCAAGGCGCTGGAGGTTGATATCCAACTTCCTGGCCGACTCGATCCGGACAAAACGATTCTGATGGATATTCCGGCTCCGCTGGCTGCGCTCGACACAGCGGCGATACACCTGTATAGCAAGATAGACACCCTGTGGTATAAATCACGATTCCTGATTCGTGAGGTTCCCAACCAGTCGCGCCGATACGAACTGTTGGGCGAGTGGCGACCAGCGACGGAGTACAGTCTGGAAATCGACTCAGCCGCCTTCACAGATATCTATGGGAAAACCAGCTCACCGTTCAAACGCGGTTTCTCTGTACCGTCGCTCGACGAATACAGCACCATCATCTTCACCATCAACGGGATGGAAGGAAAGAATCTGGTGGTACAGTTGTTGAACAGTCAGGACAAACCCGTGAAGGAGATGAAGACTACAGACGGAAACGTACAGTTCGACTTCCTGAAACCAGAGAAATACTACGCCCGTCTGTTTGTTGATGAGAACGGAAACGGCGTGTGGGATACAGGCGACTATGCTGCCGACCGACAGCCGGAGGAGGTGTCTTACTATCCGGATGTCATCGAGTGTCGCGCCAAATGGGATATGCGGTTATCGTGGAATCCGACAGCACGTCCGGCCAATCAGCAGAAGCCCGGAGCCATCATCCAGACGAAGGCCGACAAACAGAAGACCATCAAGCACCGCAATGCTGAGCGTGCCCTCAAGATGGGTATCGAGTTGCCTGCCTATCTGCAGCATACCGGTAGCGATTATTAAACGATTATCAAACAGTTTCGTCATAAAGGTATTATGAAGACAAGAAGAATAGGATATACGTTGCTGACAGCATTGTTGCTGATGCTGTCTGTGAGCACGTCGAAAGGTCAGTGCACCTTCCACAACACCGCTTTCAATGGTGGTGAGTATCTGGTATATAACCTGTATTTCAACTGGAAATTCGTCTGGGTGAAAGCAGGCAACGCATCGATGTACACCGTTTCCAGCGTCTATCAGGGAAAGGATGCCTACCGTGCCTCGCTGACGACACGAGGCAACTCTCGTGCCGATAAGATGTTCCTGATGCGCGACACGCTGTTGTCGTATGTCACCAAGGATTTGGCTCCGCTTTATTATCGAAAGGGAGCGAAGGAAGGTAAGCGCTATACCGTTGACGAGGTCTTTTACTCTTATCCTGGCGGCAAGCCGCACGTGAAGCAGCACCGTATGGATAACGACAAAAAACATCACTGGCAGGAGCATACCTATAATGATTGTGTATATGATATGCTGAGTATTTTCTTGCGTGCCCGTTCCTTCAAGCCTGAAGGATGGAAGAAAGGTAATGTGGTCAACTTCCCTATCGTCGATGGCAACAGCCGCGAGAAGGCGCGTATCGTTTATAACGGCAAGACAAATATCAAAGCAGACAACAATATCAAATACCGTTGTTTGGAGTTGTCGTACGAAGAGGTGAAAAAAGGTAGTTGGAAAACAATCGCCACGTTCTTTGTCAGCGATGATGCCAACCATATTCCGATTCGTATCGATATGCACCTGAAATTCGGCGCGGCCAAAGCCTTCCTGATTTCCATCAAGGGAAACAAGAGTCCGATTACATCACAGGTGAAATAAAAAAAGTCTCCCCCTTCAGGGGGAGATTTAGAGGAGGCTTTTATTTGCGATCGTTTCGAATCAGTTCCAGTAGTTTCTCTACTGCTTCTGCTTCCGGGATGTTCTTCTCTACGCAAACCTTTTGTTTGTAGAGACTGATTTTTCCTGGTCCTGCGCCCACATAACCGTAATCGGCATCAGCCATCTCGCCAGGACCATTGACGATACAACCCATAATACCGATTTTAAGACCTACCATATCTTTCGTTGCCTCCTTGATGCGGGCAATGGTGGTACGGAGGTCGTAGAGCGTGCGGCCGCAGCCAGGACAACTGATATATTCCGTCTTGGTGAACTTGATGCGGGCAGCCTGCAAAATGGCGTCGGCAAGGAGTTGGTCGTTTGGGGAATTATCAATCTTGCTCTTGATGATTAGCTTCGTTGCCTTCCGGTCGATGAGTAAGGCACCTACCGCCATTGCAGCTTTCAGCTGGAGCGTAGGCCAGTCTTCTGCATCGATGTTCAGCGTGATGGTATCATCCATGATGCTGGCTTCTGCTTCAGCACGCAGCGCAGCACATTCTTCAATCATTCCGACCAATGCCTTCGCCACAGGAATCTCGGCTTCCGGTTCTTCGGAGAGCGACACGCGGATGGTATCACCGATACCTTCTGTCAGCAAAGCACCGATACCCACACCCAGATGCAGCGGATAACACATCCCCTCGCGATCCATCTGTTGTACCAACAAACGAACCGACTGCACCATCACGACTGTATTGCTGGCTTTGATAGAAATGACGACATCATTGAACTGTTCCCGTTTGAAGATACGCAGGAACTCCATACAACTCTCTACGATGCCTGCTGGTGTGTCACCATAACGCGACATGATACGATCGGAGAGAGAACCATGATTAACACCAATACGAACGGCCGTATGATGCTCCTTACAGATACGGATAAACGGCATCAGCCGCTCGTCGATTTTCTGTAGTTCTGCTGCATATTCCTCATCGGTATATTCCAAATGTTTGAACGTACGAGCCGGATCAACATAGTTGCCTGGATTGATGCGTACCTTTTCGGCATACTGGGCAGCCACATCTGCTACATTCGCATTGAAATGAACATCGGCTACCAACGGAGCATCGTAGCCGTCTTTTTTCAGCGCGGCACTGATGTTTTTCAGGTTCTCGGCTTCGCGCCTTCCCTGTGTGGTCAGACGCACCAGTTCTCCACCTGCATCAATGATGCGTTTGGCTTGTGCTACAGACGCTTCCGTATCGTCTGTAGAGGTTGTCGTCATCGATTGTACCCGTATGGGGTTCTGTCCTCCCATCTCGATGTTTCCGATGCGCACAACCGATGATTTTCTTCTGGTATAATTCATACACATTCTCTCCTTTAATCTCCCCCCTTTCATTCCCCCTCTCCCAAAACAGGGAGGGGACGGGGGAGGGTCTCCTAATTCGTTTTAAACCGATACTCTTTCAATGCTGCCAGTTCCGCATTAGCCTTTTCGATTTTCTTTCCTAATGATGCTTTGTGGCAAGCAACCTTTTGGGCAACCTCTTCATCGCTCAGCGCAATCATCTGGGCTGCAAGGATGGCTGCATTCTGAGCTGCATTCACACCCACTGTGGCCACAGGGATACCTGGAGGCATCTGGACGATACTCAGCATCGCATCCAGACCGTCGAGCATTCCCTTGATGGGCACACCGATAACGGGCAGAGAAGTTGATGCAGCAATCACACCAGGCAGAGCGGCTGCCATTCCTGCGGCGGCAATAATGACTTTGATGCCGCGCTGCTGTGCTTCTTTGGCAAAGCGTTCGACAGCATCAGGTGTACGATGAGCAGAAAGCGCGTTCACCTCAAAGGGAATCTCGTTTTCATCGAGCCATTTACAGGCTTTCTCCATAACGGGCAGATCACTGGTGCTACCCATGATAATACTAACTAATGGTTTCATATTTTCTTCATTATGATTTCATCAATACAATAAATCCACAAAGTGTGCCCAGCAAGTATCCGTAGATAACCTGTGCAACGGTATGCTGACGGAGGATGATGCGGCTGGTGCCTACAGCTCCTGCCAGCAGGATGACCAGACACAACCACCAGACAGGATTGAAGTTAAAGCGGAGGGAGAAGGCGAGCAAGGCGCCCGTCACACCGCCGATTCCTGCGGAGTGTGTGGAAATCTTCCACCAGATATTCACAAACGAGCACGACAACTGTACAACGAGCGCTGCAATCAGGATACCGCTCATAAAATGAGGGATGCGGAAGACGTTCATGATATACAGACACAGCAGGTAACAGCAGATAGAGATGACATAAGGCACCATACGCCGTTCGCGTGCTCCCAGCTGGATAGGCGTCCAGCCGTGATATTTCCGATAGGTACGAATCAGCAGCGACGGCAAGAGAATGGTGAAGAGGTACACCACGAGGATGACCGATATCTTGAATGAAAGGGCAAACAGACTGAAATAGCTGAAAACAAACAGTGCGATCATTCCCAGCGTCGACAGGTACAGCGGCGTGAATAGCATGCTGATAACCCGTGCAGCCAATATAATGTTTTTCTCTTTCATCCTTCTCTCCTTGCTCCTTACTCCTCACTCTCCCCCTTCAGGGGGAGCCGGAGGGGGCTTCTCTCCTTCCTCCTTACTCCTCACCCTCCCTTTGGGAGGGACGGGGTGGGGTCACTTCCTTAATCTCGCTACCGGCACTCCCATTTGCTCACGGTATTTGGCAACCGTTCTGCGAGCAATCGGGAAACCTTGTTCTTTCATCTTCTCTGCCAGCAGGTCGTCGCTCATCGGATGTTGCTTGTCTTCCTGGTCGATGAGTTCTTTTAACGCTACCTTAATCCTTCGTGTGGACATCTCTTCGCCGTCTTCGGTGGTATAGCTGTCGCTGAAGAAGTATCTCAGTGGGAAGGTGCCCCATTTGGTCTGTGCATATTTCACATTGCTGACACGCGAGATGGTGGAGATATCCAAACCCGTTTTGTCGGCAATATCTTTCAGTATCATCGGACGCAGTTCTGATTCGTCACCCTCCTGGAAGAAACGGCGCTGCCAGTCGATGATGGCTTTCATCGTGATGTAAAGTGTATGCCGACGTTGTTTGATGGCATCGATGAAACTCTGTGCGCGATCTACTTTCTCCTTGGCATATATCAAAGCCTCTTTCTCGCTGCGGCTCATACCCGCCTTATTGTCTTTATAGGTGGCGAGCATATCCGTAAACGACGGCGACACATACAACTCTGGTATTTGTCCGTTGTTGAGACTGAACGAGATGCTGCCGTCATCGTTGGTATCGACGATGAAATCGGGCGTAATCTGTTGGATGTTGCGCCCTTGCGTCTCACCCATCGAGGCACCTGGTTTCGGATTGAGTTTCCGAATCTCCTTCTGAATGGTTTCCACCTGTTCGTCCGACAGGTTCAGTGCCGCTTGTATCTTTTTCCAATGTTTCTTCTTGAATTCTTCGAAATAATCCGCAATAATCGTATGCAGAAGGGCGTTTTTGGTCAGCAGACATTCCTGCAGGTTTCTGGCTCCGATTCCTGCCGGGTCGAAGTCCTGCAGAATCTTCAGCGTTTCCTCAATCTCCTGTTCCGATGCATCGATATTATGATAGATAGCCAACTCGTCGCTGATGCTGTCGAGCGGTTTCCGAAGCAGTCCGTCATCATCCAGCGACCCAATCAGGTATTCGATGATGTCTCGTTGCTGATCGGTCAGTTCGTGTTCCGCCAGCTGACTGTGTATCTTATCGTAGAAAGAAACCGTATCACCATAGACTATCTCCTCGTAGTCTGCATTGTTCTGCTGCTGCCGCCGACCTTCGTATACTGGCAACTCATCATCGCTGCCCATCTGTTGTAAGACGGTATCCAGTTCGTCTTTACGCTCCGACTGTTCAGCATATTCAGCATCACCAAAGTTATCGTCGAGGTTTTCGTTTTCGTTATCGTTTTGGTTTCAACTTCACCAACAACATGTGCTGCGCCGACAGACGTTGCACCTGCTGTTGTTTCAATACCTGTTGTTGTACTAATTTCTGTGCCATTGGTCGTTTGGTATATTAGTCGTTTGGTCGTTTAGGGACGTTACTTCTTGCCCCTCGCTCCTTACCCCTTTCTTCCCCCCTTGAGGGGGGCTTTCGCTCTCCCCTCCTTTAGGAGGGGTTAGGGGGAGGCTTAAAAATATTCTTTCAGTTGTGCTGCAAAAGCAGCCAGTTTCTCCGGATGGTCTGCACCAAAACGCTGCCACACCTCCTGACAGGGTTCCACCAGTCCTGATGTCAGCTGTTCCGAACGATTCAGATAAGGGTCGAAGATCTGATAGATCTCCATGATTTCCACCACCATGTTCACACTCAGTCCTATCTTCCTGGCCAAAGCCTTTATCTCTGGCGTTTCCTTCACCATCGTGATGGGAGTCAGGTGGAAATAGAGGTCCAGCACCATGATCAGCTGCACGGGCTTGATTTTCTCTTTCCGTTTCAGAGGTAGCGAACGGAAGTCCTGTTCCCACGACTCGTTCACCTCCACACCGTCGAAAAACACATCAGCTTGTCCGAATCCTTTCATCTTCCGCAGACGACTCGCACTCTTCGAAAGCAGTTTCGGATTCTTTGAGTATTTCTCCCACAGCCGTTCCATACGCGGTGTG